>CBFCXR010000029.1:0-20747 GCA_965602045.1 uncultured Bacteroidales bacterium
TTGAAAAATCTGCCGATTGTCCTCCTTTTACTCCGGAGATTAATAATTTGTCAGAAGGCACGAATCTTACATATAGCTGGACGCTGGAAAATGGCTCGGTTGCTGCCAGCACGGACTTTGAGCCCGTTAGTACTTTTGTAAATAATGGCAGTGATATACTATCAAATGATATCACATTAATTGCAACCACTGAATTTAACTGTATGGATACTTCAGTGTTAATTTTACAGGTTTATCCTGATGTTGATGTTGATATTTCCGCTTCACCCCAGCTGTTTGGGTGTGGTCCTTTAACACTGGATTTTGATGGTATTAATAACAACGGAAATGCAACAAGTTTCTTGTGGGACTTTGGTGATGCCAGCAAAAGTTCCCTGGAAGATCCTCAACACAGATTTGCAAATGAAGGTACATCAGATAAGGAATTTGTTGTAAGCTTTAAAGGAATATCTTATAATGGATGTGAAGATGATACCTCAAGAATTGTTACTGTTTATCCCAGTCCGTTACCGGAGTTCATACCGAACCCCGTGTTACAGGATTATGATACTGTTTTGGATAAAACAAATCTTACACTGACAAATCTTACCATGCACCCTGATATCTGGGATTATGGATGGGATTTCGGGGACAATACTACCGGTGATAATAGTGATCTGAATTTTGTCCACACATATGATAACTTATTCTGGGGAGATCCTGCAACAAGTTATGCTATTCCTGTTTCATTATATGCAACGAATAAAGATACTCCGGAATGCAATGCAAGTATTTCACATGATATTTATATTTTGCCACCAAAACCGCAAATATATATAGGAGAAAATTTATCAGGATGTGTTCCTTTTGAAGTTAATTTTGAGGCTACAATAAAATATACAGACCAGACATATGACTGGGATTTCGGATTTGATGATGGAACTTCAACAGAAGCCGAACCTGCATTTGTATATACTGAACCGGGTGTATATATGGCAAGACTTGCTGTTTTTGGTCCTGGTGGAGCAAATGTCGATTTCAAAGATATTACGGTATTTGCAAAACCTGATGTTGATTTCACATTTGCCCCAAGCGAAGTATTAAAGGAAAGTCAAACAGAACCATCCGAGCAAATAAAATTTTACAATAATTCAAAATTAGGGGAAGCCTATGAATGGTATTATAGATTTGAGGCTGACAATGAAAGAATTGAAGATCCCTTCTCAGAGGAAAAAGAGCCGATTATAACATTGAATGACACCGGCCGTTATTATATAACTTTGGTGGTAGAGACTATTGAAGGATGCACAGATTCGCTTATTCATCCAACTGCAATATATGTTAAGGGTTCTAAGGAATTTGAATTTCCTGATTATTTTTATGTTAATCCGGATAATATAGCAAGTGGAACATATAGCCAGGATATGCCAATAGATGGCCTTTTCTTTCCGAAATCACGTGGTGTTGAAGACTATCAACTCGAAATATATAATCGCTGGGGGGAATTAATATTTAGAACAGAAACTATAAACGAAGGCTGGAACGGTTGTATTGACAATGATTTAAGCCGTCCGGTTAAGCAGGATGTATATGTCTGGAAAGTTAAAGCAACCTTTACTAACGGACAAACAAGGATTTATGCCGGGGATGTTACACTAATAATTACTCCTGAAAGAAAAATTCCTGATTATTAATTACTATATTGTATTGCGATATTTAACCCGCTAATCAATAACCCCATTATTTAATTTTTTTTACAACAGCGTTGGCCAGATTAATAAGTATGTTTATCAAGCTATATTACAAAATTTTAATAATTTATTTAAAGTTGTTTATAATTAGTTAAAAAATAATGAGTTAATCAACAGAAAAATTGTATAAATTTCAAGGTTTATGAAAAACAAAATGCTGAAATATTACGTATTAGGTTATAGGGAAAAGTAAAAATAACTCAAGATTATTGTTCTCAATTATGAATATCAGGATTCTTATATATATGTTATTTTTTGTTTATGTTTCTAAAACATATACTCAGGATCCGCAGTTTTCACAATTTTATGCCAATCCGCTTTACCTGGCACCCTCATTTGCCGGAGCAGTTGAAGGTTCACGGGTTACAGCCAATTATAGAAATCAATGGATTACACTTGTACCTTTTGTTACTTATCATATGGGATATGATCAGTATTTCTCGGATTTTAACAGCGGAGTTGGAATTATTGGGATGAAAGATGTTATAGGCAGAAGTGAATTAGGTACATCCAGACTTAGTTTATTATATTCCTATCATTTTGAGTTTTTGCATACCTGGCACATCAGGCCGGGCATCAGTTTTTCATATATTGAACATGGTATACATAATTATGATCTTAACAGTATATTCGATATAATGGGACAGCCAAGCCAGGGATCAATATATGATTTCGAAAAAGCCAGAAATATAGATGTTGGGTCATCTGTGCTGGTATATTCTAAAAATATATGGTTTGGTACAACACTTGACCATCTTATTAAACCCGATATATCATTGTCAACATTAAAAGCTCCGCTTCCAATAAAATTTTCATTATTTGGTGGAATAGAACTAATACGACAAGGTACACTCCTTAAACCTAAGGACGAAACTATGACTTTTGCTTTTTTGTTTAAGAATCAGAACTGGCAAAACCAGCTCGATTTAGGAATATACTGGCATAAAGTACCACTTGTCATTGGAATGTGGTACAGGGGAATCCCTCCTTTTAATTCACAGCGAGGAGACGCATTTATATTACTCCTTGGATATAAGACAAGATATTTTAATATTGGCTATAGCTTTGATCTAACTATTTCCAACTTAATTTCACATGCCTATGCTACTCATGAAGTCTCTATGAGTATCAAGTTCAACCTTCCCAAAAGAAGAAAAAAAATTACGGGTATACCATGCCCGGAGTTCTAAAACCTGCAGCTATAGATAAATATTCAATTCAATAATAACAAATTTTAATATTAATATTAGATAATCTATATTTGTGGCTTATTTTAACGTATTTTTATAAAATTCATAATTTAAGTCATGAAAAGAATACCACTGATATTAAGTACAATTTGCCTGATTGCTGTAGGATTATTATATGTTTTATATTTTGTAAATAAATCCGGGGATAAGGTTAGTGCATCTCAGGATGAGAAAAACATAACTGCAGCATTAGATATATCATCAAATTCGATAGTCTATATTAATATTGATACGGTAGTAAGTAATTATGACTTATATTTTGATCTGAAAAAAGTGTTTGAAAACAAATATAAAACCTCTGAGGCTGAATTAGCTTCAAAAGAAAAGGCATATAAAAAAGAAGTTGAGGATTATCAGTATAAGGTCCAACGTGGCCTTGTAACCCGTTCTGATGCTCAGAAATTAGAACAGCAGCTACTTGGCGAGCAACAAAGTCTTTTAAAACTGCAGGAAAATTTAAGGATAGAACTGGGAGAGGAAGAGCAAGTGATGCTTCGCCAGGTTCTTAATTCCATAACGGTTTATCTTGAGGAATTACAGTCAAGATTCAAATTCCAATTTGTTTTTGGCACCACTGCAATTGGAGGAAATGTTTTATATGCTGATAAAAGACTGGATTTGACATGGGAGGTAATTAACGGACTAAACGAAAAATATAAACAAAAAAAGAAATAAATAAAACTAATCCCTTATTGATGGGCTTTGCTAACCAATATCTGGAAAAGCAGAAGAATTTTAAATTTCATATCAACTCCAAACCACCAAAAGACCTTAATTTTATAGTTGTTATTCCCTGCTATAATGAAGACAGGCTAATTAATTCCCTGGAGGCTCTCCACAATTGTCATAAACCACAAACACCGGTTGAAATAATAATTGTTATTAATTCGTCTTTGGATGCTGAGAATAGAGTGAAAGAACAAAATCTTAAAACATTTAAAGAGGCTAATGAATGGATTAGAATTCACAAAACATATAAATTTAATTATCATAGTGTTTTTCTGCCTGATTTATCACCTAAGTTCGCCGGAGCAGGATTGGCCAGAAAGATTGGAATGGATGAAGCAGTAGGCAGATTAAATCAGATACAAAATCATGATGGAATTATAATTTCTTTTGATGCTGATAGTATATGTGATAAGAACTATTTGTGCGAGATAGAAAAGAATTTTAATAAGCATCCGGATGCTGCTGGTTGCAGCATTTATTTTGAACATCCGTTAACAGGGAATGAGTTTTCAGATGAGGTTTATAAAGCAATAACACTATATGAACTTAACCTGAGATATTATTTACAATCACTCAGGATTATTTCATTCCCCTTCGCATATCATACCATTGGTTCGTGTTTTGCAGTGAGGGCATCAGCTTATGTTAAACAAGGGGGAATGAACAGGAAAAAAGCAGGAGAAGATTTTTATTTTTTACATAAAATTATTCCTTCAGCTAACTTTTTTGAAATAAATTCCACCAGAGTTATTCCCTCCCCAAGACCGTCGGGCAGGGTACCCTTTGGGACAGGCGCTGTTATTAATAAAATTTTAATGGCAAAAAATACAGAATTTATGACTTATAATCCAAAATCTTTTGAAGATTTAGGCAGGTTTTTCAAAATATTTCCGGAGCTGTTTAAAAAACAAAAACCCGAGATAGTAAAGATAATTGAAATGTTACCTGAGTCAATCCGGGCATTTCTGTATATAAATAATGCAGTTAATAAAATTGAAGAAGTAAATAATAATTGTAACAATATAAAGTCTTTCATTAAAAGACTATTCAGTTGGTTTAACGCATTTAAAGTATTGAAATTTTTAAATTTTTGTACTGAAAGATATTACCCTCAGATAAATATTATAACGGCTGTCAATACTATTCTGGGGAAGCTTGGACTCCCGCCATCTTATAATTATGGCGATTCGGATTTGTTAAAACTGCTGAGAAAATATGAAAAAAGGCACTGTAATTAATTTATAAAAATAATTTTCGATGTTTCAACGAAATATTCTGTTTCTATCCTGATAAAATAAATGCCAGGTTTCAAACCAAGATTTTTAAGACTAATGGTAGTATTGTTTGCTTCAATAGATTGATAAACCAGCATTCCCTGATTATTGAACAATTTTATATTCAGGTGCTGTGATTCTACAGATGATGCAATACTTATTGATATCTGGTCTGTTGCCGGATTTGGGTAAATATTTATATTATCTGTTGAAATAATTCCAGGCTGATAAATACCTGATAATCCATCATCATCTTTATATGGTGAACCGCCAATTTTCAGAGAAGCTCTCCAGTAAAAAGGATCATTAGGGTCTCCTGTAGGATTGAACTCAATGGATGCCAATGAGAAACCATCACCATCTGCTCTTGAAGGCCAGTTTCCACTATCGGCGTAAAAGAAATTAATAACTGCTTCCCCTAATGGATCTGTGAGTAGTACTTCTTCCGTAGAATTTGAGAAGTTTCCCTGGAAATTGCCTGTAGCTAACATCCCATAGTATTCATAAAACCGTTCAGGATTCGAGGCGATTACAAAAAAACTTTGAGGTTCGATAATTGCACCTTGAGGAAATGTAAAACGCACTGCCGAGTCTAAAAAAAATCCTGATAAATCAAGCGATGTATCTCCGGTGTTTTTAAATTCAATGAATTCAAATTTTTTACCTGAAATTGTATCAATTCCTTCAATAAGATCACTGGGGTGATAGTGAAGTTCCGTTACTCGTAAGTTAGCATAATCATCATTAGTATAAATTGTAAAACCAACTTTGGCGTTCACCGTATATAAGAATGTGAAATTCAATAGAAATATTATTGCAGATAATTTGAAAGTTATCCTTTTCATCACGTTATTTCCTCCAATTTAGTATGTATCTAAGAATGAATTTTAAAAGAAATATTTATTATACGAAATTTTTTATTTTCTGTTGCCTGTTTAGACAATGTTCTGCTTATTATTAAAATAAGCGACAAAAATAATTAAATACAGAAAAATATCCTGAATAGTTGATCAGATAATTATGTTAAAAGTCACTATTAATATGAAATTGACGGAAATATCAGAAGAGAATCAAGAGCAATCCGGATTTGTGAGCCTGATAATTACAGTATATTAAAAGCTTTTAGGAGTTTAAGCATAACCAGGTAAAATGTCAATCTTCATCCAGGACAACAAAAATATCTTCATCCTTCTTTTTCATATAATACTTTTCCCGGGCAAACTTTTCGAGATTTTCATTATTGGTTTTTAATTCTTTAAGTTGCTGCCGGTCTTCTTCAATCTTCTTAAGGTAATATTCTTTATCCTTTAACAGCTGTTTATATTCCTTAATATTCCTTATTCTCTCAACAAGATTATTTTGATCAAAGACAAATAACCATATTATAAAGAATAAAGATGTTAGTATATATTTATTCTTAAGAAAATTTAACTTTTTGAAAAATTTAAAAAATTTCATTGTTTTAATTGAATAAAACAAAAGTACTTAGTAATTCTTTATATTATTAGTGATTTTATAAAATTTATTTAATACAATCCATGATTTATTAACAAAAATTCTAAAATTTACGAATTATCAGTTATATTAGGGTCATATATTTTAGGTAATTATTTTTGTAAAAATATTCTTTGTATTTTCTAACAATTCAAAATATTAATAAAAATGTCGAAAGGATTTTATACAACTCCTGTCCCCCAAAATGAACCTGTTAATAGTTACAATCAGGGTACAAAAGAGAGAATAGAATTAAAGCAGGCTATTAAGGATGCTAAGCAAAAAAAGATAGAAATACCAATGATTATAGGTGGTAAAGAGGTTGAAACTGGTAATTTGATTACTATCAAACCGCCTCATGAATTAAATCATACTCTTGGGCAATATCATCAGGGAAATGAGGGTCATGTAAATAACGCTATAGATACTGCGTTATCTGTTAAAGAGATGTGGAGTAGTATGCCATGGGAGGACAGGGCTGCAATATTTTTAAAAGCAGCAGATTTACTGGCGGGTCCTTACCGGGCAAAGATTAATGCTGCTACTATGCTGGGGCAATCAAAAAATGCATTTCAGGCGGAAATTGATTCGGCATGCGAATTGATTGATTTTTTGAGGTTTAACGTGAAATTTATGTGTGAGATATATAATCAGCAGCCCGAATCAGCTCCCGGCATCTGGAACAGAATGGACTGGAGGCCGCTCGAAGGCTTTGTCTTTGCATTAACACCATTTAATTTTACTTCAATAGCAGGTAACCTTCCGACAGCCCCTGCAATGCTCGGCAATGTTGTAGTCTGGAAACCATCTAAAACACAAGTTTATTCAGCCAGGGTTATTATGGAAGTTTTACAGGAAGCAGGATTACCTGACGGAGTTATTAATATGACATTAGTATCAGGACCTGTGGCAAGTAAAGCAATATTTTCAAATACGGATTTTGCAGGATTTCATTTTACAGGCTCAACAGAAGTATTCCAGGGAATATGGAATATAATAGGCAGTAATATTAAAAACTACAAGTCTTATCCCCGCATTGTTGGTGAAACGGGTGGTAAGGATTTTATTTTTGTGCATGACTCGGCAGATCCCTTGCAAACTGTAACTGCTTTGTCCAGGGGAGCTTTTGAATACCAGGGGCAGAAATGCTCTGCAGCCTCAAGGGCTTATATACCTGATTCATTATGGCCTGAAATAAAGAAATTACTGGTAGATGATATTTCATCTTTTAAGTCAGGAAGTCCGGAAGATTTTACGAATTTTATTAATGCTGTGATAGATGAGCCATCGTTTAATAAACTTGCAGATTCCATTGACAGGATTAAAAAAGATAAGGAAGCTGAAATTATCATTGGTGGTGGCTATGATAAATCAACAGGCTATTTTGTTGAACCTGCAGTTGTTGTTACAAGTGATCCGCATTATTTTTCAATGGAGGAAGAGCTATTCGGACCAATACTTACATTATATGTTTATCCTGCGGATAAGTATGAAGAAACACTGGAAATATGTGACAAAACGTCTATGTATGCATTAACCGGTGCTGTTTTTGCAAATGATCGCCAGGCAATTGACCTTGCAACCAGAAAGCTTGAATATGCCGCAGGTAATTTTTATATTAATGATAAACCCACAGGAGCAGTTGTCGGACAGCAACCTTTTGGAGGAGCCCGGAGTTCAGGGACTAACGATAAAGCAGGTTCGATGTTAAATTTAATAAGATGGGCATCACCCCGGACAATTAAGGAGAGTTTTATTCCGCCCCATGATTACAGGTATCCGTTCATGAAAGAAAAATAAGGTGAGGTTTATAACTCTATCATAATTCCAATAGTTGGGAGAACATTACCCGAACTACTCTCAATTCTCCTCAACTGATATTTGGTATCATTATCCAGAAGTATGTAGTTGCCGGAATTATCCTGCTCCCGGATAATATAATCCGGTTGCTGTGCCTTATAATTATATAGATTCTGGATATCCAGGTAAAACATTAATGTCCACCTGTCAAAAAAGTATTTCTTATCTATCCGAATATCCAACTGATGAAATTCTTTAAGTCTTTCGGAATTAAACCGGGAATTATCAGGAAAAGGCCTTCCACGAGAATCCCAGGCTTCCTTAATTTCAGAAGTTTCTATATCGTAAGGAGTATAAGGCAGGCCTCCAACATAACGCCATTTCATTCCGAATGTCCAGCCCTTTTTAAAGAAACGGGAAAGCGTTAATGTAAAAAGGTGTCTGCTGTCCCATGCTGAAGGTATGTAAATGGAGTTAAGTCCCATAAACCGGCTTCTCACAAAAGTATATGCTGCAATTATGTTCAGGTTATTATCCAGCTTTGTCCTGTTTAATATTTCAAAACCGTATGCTCTTCCCTCACCAGTGGATATTACTTCCTCATCACCTGCGACACCAAAATCCCCTCCTTTATTAGCAAGACTTATTGAATCGCGGTATGAAAACGGATAATCATTATACATTTTATGAAATCCTTCAGCAGTAAAAACTATTTCAGGTTTTATCCTGTATTCAATACCATAAATAATATGATAAGCAGAAATGTATCTTAAATTATTTTGTTTATTAACTAACAAACCGTCAGAATTTTTGAATCCCAGGGTTGTGTAAGCAGGCAGTTGAAAATATTTACCTGTATTAAAATTAACACTAAATTTCCTTGATAATGAATATGAAGCCGATATTCTTGGAGATAACTGGGTCATTAGATTTTGCATACTCTGAGAATAATTATTTGCATCACTTCTGATACCGAATGAGACTGTGACTTTATCTTTATAGAATTTTTTGCTTGCCTGCATAAACAAACCCCATTTAAAAAATTCCAGGTAAGATTCATAATCGATTTCACTAAGCGAATCATTAACAAATATTTGCCGGTAAGTCTCATTCTGGTATTTTACATATTCCGTACTTACGCCATAAACAAGTCTATATTTATCAGATATATACGTATTTTCAAACCTGAATTTATTCTCAATCTCGCGGGATTTATAATCCAGTGACCGTGGCAGGGATTCATCATTTTCAGGATATTTGTAGTTTATATTATTAAGCATATTTCTGCTTAATACTAATGTCTGATAACTTTTTTCCTTATAATGTTTATATACTGTGCCAATTGCATAATTCCACTGCTCATTTACAGGGATAAAGCTTAAAATATATTGCTGTTCTGAATTCGGATTTTCTATGTCAGTATTTAACCTGAACTGATCCAGGGCTCCGATACTAATTATTTTTATTTCATTTTTATCATTTATTTTTGTTTTCCATTTAAGCTGATAATCATTGAATGTGGGCAGGAATGGCAGTCCTATAGCCTCAAACAGAAGCTGTAAATAAGATCTGCGGGCAGATAAAATAAAGCTGGAATTCTCACCAACAGGCTTGTCAAAACTAAGTGATACTTCGGAAGCTCCAACCGAAGCGCGTAATTTCGGTTTTTCTATGTTACCGTCAATCTGTGTAAATTCAAATACTCCGCTCAAGGCATTTCCTCTATTAGCCGGGAATGCCCCGGAATAATAATCTACAGAACTTATGAAATCAGCATTAAGAATTCCCACAGGACCTCCTGAAGCCCCTTGTGTTGCAAAGTGATTTATATTAGGGATTTCCATATCATCAAGATAGAACTTGCTTTCGGCAGGCCCTCCACCCCTGATTATAATATCATTTCTGAAAGATACTGTAGAACCGACTCCCGGAAATGACTGGATTACTTTTGAAATATCCCTGTTACTTCCGGGATTATTTTCAATCTCTGATGAATAAATTTTGTTTAAAGATACCGGGCTTTCTCTTGTCTTTTGAAAAGGCAAAACCTTTATATATACTTCATCTAACTCCGTATCAGCAATTTCCAGCGGAATATCGATATTGGCTGTATTTGCGTTAGTAATTAAAAGTTCGGAAGAAATTGATTGCTTATAGCCGACATAAGTAGCTATTAATTGAATAAACCCGGGATTTAATCCTGTAAATGAGAAGTTGCCGTCAAGGTAACTCGTTGTACCTATATTCGTCCCTGCTATTATAATATTTGCAAAGGGTAAGGGATCGTTGTTTGTAATATCAAATATACGGCCTTGTATTTTTGCACTTTGTCCGTATATAATATTACCGGACATTAAAAGAATAATTGCATATGCCTTACAAATATTTGTAATATAAAGTATACTGAATTTCATGTTTTTATAATTCCTTTTTATTCTTTTAATTCAACAAATATTTTATTAATTATTCTTTTTGCAGAGGTTAAAGTTGATAAATCAGTATATAATAAACCGTTTTTACCTGAATAGTGTCCGTGCCCCACAGGGTTTAAGTAATATTTCTTTGTTTCGCTGTTAAGATCAATAGTAACTGAATATATAACTGATGGCTGGCACGAGGTTTTATATTCAAGATCATCAGGATATTTATTTGTTGTCCAGTAATAATTCCAGTCCCATGGCTGGTTTATTTCCATCAGCAACCGGAATACGGAGGTATTGGCCGTATCTGTTTTTACATTAAGTGCAAAACTACCTACAGGTGTAGCTCCCGAATAGGCATCCACGAATGGTTTATCAGGGGATGGAACATTATCCGGTGCCGGATTGCACTTATGCCACCAGTATGGAAGGGCAGCAGGCCTCCTTGCTACTCCCGGTTCTGTCCCCCATAATGAATCGTTTAACGGCCCGTGTCCAAAAATACCGGTTGCAAAAGATTTGGTAATAAAAAGCGTCTGAAGATAATTCTCATTCATGTCCTCTGTCCAGAAAACAAAAGTAGGATGATTGTGTGCATCACCTTTTTCAAAATTTATTATCATGTTAATTCCTTTACCGGATATGTATGCAACGATTGTGTCTGAAGATTCCAGCCCTGGTTTTGCAGGTCGATTAGTAATACTGCAGGAAACAGATAAAATAAGCACAACCATAAAGATTATATGACTTACAGGATTTTTCATTTTTCAGTTATTTGCTTTACATTAATATAGTATATCTTTTAAACGGGCGACCAGCTTTCTTCCGATAAATCCTGTTGCCCCCGTGATAATAATTTTTTCTTTTTTTTATTCATCCGGGCACAATCATTTCTTATAAATAACATACTAAGGTGTAATTTTGTTTTAAAAATAATAATAATAGTGAAATTAATTTTTTAGCAGAGGATGCTATTTAATGGTTTACTCATCCCTGAGTGAATTTAAAA
Organism: uncultured Bacteroidales bacterium; assembly: GCA_965602045.1. Taxonomy (GTDB): domain Bacteria; phylum Bacteroidota; class Bacteroidia; order Bacteroidales; family UBA10428. The sequence continues at coordinate 11,707 of CBFCXR010000029.1, forward strand.
ACTTTACTCCAATAAGCTTTTCATATTTACTTGTACTCTCAGAATGATAGATTAGAATGAGATAGTCATTTTCTGTTTCATAATGGCTTCCTTCAAAAAAAGTATTATCAGCATAAACTTTATTATTCTTTACAAAGACATATTCATAGTTATAATAACCCTGTTTTAATAACAATGTTTTTTCATAAGCATGATTATCGAAATTATATGCCATTTTATTTCGTTCAGTTAAATTCCAATCAGTAAATGCCCCGTAAACATAGACGTCACCTTCAACCATTGGAACTTCATAAGGCATATTAAAATGGACATAAACATAGTCGGCTTCTATATGTTTGTCCCTGCCTTCCTGAACATCAATATAATATTTTCCGTTAATTTCGATTATATAAGAATAAGGTTTAAAAGGTTTTGGATCGTCAGGAAATAACATAACATGATAATACGGATGCTTGAAATCAATTTCCTTAATATTCTCTGCCTGGTATCTCATACTTTTGATATCAAAATACCTGTATTCACTTCCGCCTAAAAAAGCATTCTCATAATCATAGGTGTAATCCAGAATATTTGGTTTAACAAACAACGGTTTTAAAGTGGTTATACAATTATCATACCTGTTGTTCTGCAAAATATTCACCTTAATATCTGAAAAAGGATCTCTTATATAATATCCATCATGAAGTATGCTAAAGTCTATTTCTTGTCCGGTATCTCTGAAATCAGGACTTTTAGGTCTCTTTACCTGAGCTTTTATCACTACTTTCGGATCTGAAACATAGAATCTTCTGGATAAAATAACAGAATCAGGATCAAAGGCTTCATATACTAATAATACATAATTTCCACATATTTTAGGAGATATTTCTTCGTTAGGTAATATTAATTCATAATGAATATACTCATAGGAAGTATTGAATGAATATTTATAATTTCTTATCTCACCTTCACTAAATCCTTCAATATATTCTGTGGCAGATAGGTCCGATGGTTCCCAGTTTGAGTTACAATGAAGAATTGTATAATAAAAGTTTTTAGACTTATTATCCAAATCATCGAATAATAATTGAAGTTTTTCGCTACTATTCAGTCTAATTAATGGCAAGGACATTTCCGACCCCTCTTTGAAAAGAAGAACTGTTTTAATGTTGTCTGAATAAGTATAATCTTTATATTTCAGAACATTATTATTAATGCTCTTATCTTCTGAATAACTTTTATTACAAACAATTGTAACCAGAAATATCAGGGAAAGAACGAATTTTAAAAATTTCATTTGGCTGTTAACTTTTTTTTATGCATAAGAACTAAAATTAGTTATTTTTGTGCTTTTATAGTTCAAAAAACTATTTATTATTTAATGTCAGAAGTTATAAAGATTAGAAGGGGACTGGATATTAAACTTGCGGGGAAAGCTGAAAAAATTTTCATGAGAGCAGAGCCTTCGGAATATTATGCCGTAAAACCTGTTGATTTTCATAATTTAATACCAAAATTAACTGTAAAAGCAGATAATATAGTTAAGGCAGGCACACCTTTGTTTTATGATAAATATTGCCCTGAGATTCTTTTTACTTCACCGGTGAGCGGAAAGGTTATTGCCATCAACCGGGGAGAAAGACGGCGAATTCTTGAGGTGGTTATAAAAGCAGATCCGGAAATTCAATACGAATCATTCAGTATTGGTGAACCATCTAAGATGAGTACTGGAGAAGTTAAGGAAAACCTTTTGAAAAGCGGGCTGTGGCCAATGATAAGGCAGAGACCTTATGACATTATAGCTAATCCTGAAGAGAAACCAAAAGCAATACATATTTCTGCTTTTAATACGGCCCCATTAGCTCCTGATTATGATTTTACGGTTAAGGGATGTGAAGTTGAGTTTCAAAAGGGGATTGATGCGTTATTTAAACTTACATATGGTAAAATCCATTTAAATATTAATTATGAATATCCTGCTTCACAAGTATTCACAAAAGCTCAGAATGTCCAAATAAACAAGTTTAGCGGCCCGCATCCTGCAGGCAATGTTGGAGTTCAGATTCATAATATCGATCCATTAAATAAAGGAGATTTGGTATGGTATATTTCTCCGCAGGATGTTATTATTATCGGACGTTTGTTTGATAAAGGAATTTACGATGCTTCAAAAGTAATTGCTCTTACAGGTTCGGAAATTCTAAAGCCACGTTATTATAAGTTAATTGGGGGAGCATCAATTAGAAATGTTCTTGATAATAATGTTTCGGAAGGGATTAACAGATATATAAGTGGCAATGTTCTTACCGGTACTAAAATACATGCTGATGGATATTTAGGATACTATGATTCTCAGATTACAGTAATTCCTGAAGGGGATCATTATAATTTTTTAGGCTGGGCATTACCAGGATTTGAAAAATACAGTGCGTCCAGGGCATTCTGGTCATGGATTTTACCAAATAAAATGTATAGAATGGATACCAACTTAAACGGGGGGCTAAGAGCATTTGTATTAACCGGGCAATACGAAAAAGTTTTTCCAATGGATATATATCCTGTTCAATTGATAAAAGCAGTTATAATTGAGGATATTGATCAGATGGAGAAACTGGGAATATATGAGGTAGCTCCGGAAGACTTTGCATTATGTGAATTTGTTTGTACATCGAAAAAAGATGTTCAGGCAATTATAAGAAAGGGACTTGATCTTATGATTAAAGAAATGTTATAAGTCGGGGATATTAAAAACTTTTAAACTCAGATGAAAGCCCTAAGAAAATTATTAGATAAATTAAAACCACAATTTCAAAAAGGTGGAAAACTTGAAAAATTGCATTCTACTTTTGATGCATTTGAGACGTTTTTATATGTGCCTAATAAAGTTACAAAAACAGGCACTCATATTCGTGACTATATGGATATGAAACGTACCATGGCAATTGTAGTTTTTGCAATGCTGCCTGCGTTGATTTTCGGTATGTGGAATGTTGGATTTCAGCATTTTTTGGCAACAGGTGAAGAGAGCGACATATTGATAAATTTTTTGTACGGATTTAAACAGGTATTCCCAATAATTGTGGTTTCGTATGTCTCCGGCCTGGCAGTTGAATTCATATTTGCACAAATCAGAGGGCATGACGTAAATGAAGGATTTTTGGTAACCGGGATGTTAATTCCTCTAATTGTACCTGTTGATGTACCGCTTTGGATGGTGGCAGTTGCAACAGTTTTTGCAGTTATTATTGGTAAAGAAGTTTTTGGGGGTACTGGCATGAATATTTTAAATCCGGCACTTACAGCCCGTGTGTTTTTATTTTTTGCATATCCTTCAGAAATGACCGGAACAAAGGTCTGGGTAGAAGGACTAAAGTATGGGAAAGATATTATTAATGGCTTTTCAGGAGAAACAATATTGTCTCAGGCTGCTGCGGGAAATACTGGTTTTGTTAATGGAACAGGGGAGGCTTATACTGTACAGGATATGTTTTTCGGATTCATTCCAGGATCTATTGGAGAAACATCGACTTTAGCAATATTAGTAGGAGCAGCAATTTTAATATATACAGGGCTGGGTAGCTGGAAAATCATATTTTCCGTGTTTTTCGGAGGATATTTTATGGGATTGGTTTTAAATTTATTTGCTGTTAATCCATTTATGGAAATTCCGGCCTTACAACAATTATTCATTGGCGGATTTGCCTTTGGGGCCGTCTTTATGGCGACTGATCCGGTTACAGCGGCACAAACGGAAAAAGGAAAATTCATTTACGGCTTCCTTACCGGACTGCTTGCTATTCTTATACGGGTTCTCAATCCTGCTTATCCTGAAGGAGTGATGATGGCAATATTGCTGATGAATGTTTTTGCCCCATTAATAGATCATTATGTTATTGAAGCAAATATTAAAAAAAGACTTAGTAGGGCAGAAGATAAATATTTAGAAAAATAAAGTTAATAGATGAAACAGTTTAGTAATATATATGTGTTAATGTTTTCCTCGATAATGGTAATTATTGTTGCTACCCTTCTTTCATTTGTATCAATGAAATTAAAGCCCAGGCAAATTAAGAATGAGGAAATAGAACAGATGAAGAACATCCTGGCTTCTGTTAATATAGAATGTGACACAAAAGATGCTGAAGAAAAATTCAATATGTATATTAATGAAAGCTATGTAATTAATATACATGGTGATACATTAGAGGATATTGAAGTTTTTTCAGTTAATATGAAAAAAGAGCTTGCAAAAATTCAGAAGATAAATGCCCTGAAGGATAAATTGGTGGAAAAGAAAAAGAGTCCCTTAAGCAAGTTTATGTCCGGCATTTTTAATTTCAGGGAAACAGATAAATCTGCAACAGAATCTGAAATATTAAAGATAGAAAAAATCCGGCAGCTACCTGTTTATATATGCAAAAAGGGGGAAAGGAATTACTTTATTTTTTCTTTAAGAGGAAAAGGCCTTTGGGGGCCAATTTGGGGATATCTTTCTTTGGAAGGCGATTTTAATACAGTTTATGGTACATACTTCGGTCATGAGACCGAAACGCCGGGATTGGGTGCTGTCATATCCACGGCTAAATTTCAGAGTCAGTTTCAGGGAAAGAAATTATTTACCAATTCAAAATTTGTATCTGTAAATGTTGTTAAGGGTGGCACAGAACCTGGTGATTTGCATGGCGTGGATGCAATTTCAGGAAGTACTGTCACGAGCGCAGGAGTTGAAAAAATGTTATATGATTGCCTGTACGGCTATATAGAATTTATTAATAAACAATCGGTTGATTATGAATAATAGGGAACCTTTATTTTCATCTAAAAACATAAAACTGCTGAAAGGTCCGCTAAACACGACCAATCCGATAACAGTTCAGGTTTTAGGAATTTGTTCTGCATTAGCTATTACTGTTAATCTTAAACCTTCATTTGTAATGGCAATTGCTGTTATATTTGTATTAGCAGCCTCTAATGTTGTTATTTCCGTATTCAGAAATTATATTCCTCCAAGGATAAGAATAATAGTCCAGTTAACGGTAATTGCCGCAATGGTAATATTGGTAGACCTAATACTTAAAGCATATGCGTATGATATTAGTAAACAGCTTTCGGTTTTCGTCGGGCTAATAATAACAAATTGTATAATAATGGGGCGGCTGGAAGCTTTTGCAATGGCTAATAAACCCTGGCAGGCTTTTCTGGATGGAATTGGAAACGCTGCCGGCTATGGCATTATACTAATTATTGTAGCATTCTTCAGGGAATTGCTGGGCTCAGGCACATTATGGGATTATCCCGTATTTGAAAAAATCGGGATTTATAATATTGGATATACTGACAACGGACTTATGATATTGCCTCCTATGGCACTTATAACAGTTGGAATTATAATATGGGTACAGAGAAGTAAGTACCGTGATTTAATAGAAAAAAATTAATTTGTCGTAATGGAAAATGTAGTAAATATTTTTATTAAGTCTGTATTCATTGATAATATGATTTTTGCATACTTCCTTGGTATGTGCTCATACCTGGCAGTATCAAAAACAGTTAAAACTTCTGTTGGCTTAGGTATTGCAGTAATATTTGTTCTTGGAATTACTGTGCCGTTAAATTACCTTATAGAAAACTATATATTGAAAGAAGGAGCTTTGAAATGGATTAGCGCAAGTCTTGCAGATGTTGATCTCAGCTTCCTTACATTTATTATGTTCATTGCTGTAATCGCATCTATGGTGCAGCTTGTTGAAATGATTATTGAGAAATTTTCTCCCACCCTGTATAATAACCTGGGAATTTTTCTTCCGCTAATTGCTGTAAACTGTGCAATTCTTGGGGGTTCGTTATTTATGCAACAAAGGGAATATAATAATATTATTGAAGCGACATCTTATGGTCTGGGTTCCGGTGTTGGATGGTTTTTAGCAATAGTAGGAATTGCGGCAATCCGGGAAAAAATCAGATACTCAAATGTGCCTCAACCCTTAAAAGGACTGGGAATAACATTTATCATTACAGGATTAATGGGAATAGCATTTATGAGCTTTATGGGAATTAAATTATAATGATATACAATTGATTAAAGAAGTTAAATTTTAAATTATTTGGATTTGATAATTGTAAAAGTTGCAGCAGTTTTTTTGGTTTCTCAGCTAGGTTTTGTTTTAATTAGCATAGGTGTATTTCAGCTTGTTATTGTTGCTTTAACAACAGGGTTGCTTTATGCAAGAAAAAGGTTAACTCCCCAGGGTGAAGTAGCCTTAACAATCAATGATGAAGAATTTAAAGTCCCGCCGGGAAATACATTATTAACAACTCTATCAAACCAGGGTATTTACCTTCCGTCAGCTTGCGGGGGAGGAGGGACCTGTGGAGTTTGTAAATGCCAGGTTTTGGAAGGTGCAGGCTCAATTCTTCCTACTGAAACAGGCTTTTTTAGCCGAAAGGAACAAAATGACAACTGGCGCCTAAGCTGCCAGGTGAAAGTCAGGCAGGATTTAAAAATAAAGATCCCCGAGGAAATTTTAGGTATAAGAAAGTGGGATTGTGAAGTTGTTTCAAATAAAAATGTCGCCACTTTTATTAAGGAACTGAAAGTTAAAATACCTGATGGTGAAGAGTTGGATTTCCTACCCGGAGGATATATTCAAATAGATGTTCCAAAATTTGAAATGAATTTCAGGGATGTTGATATTGAGAACGAATACAGCGATGAATGGGATGAATATAATATGTGGAATTTAAAAATTAAAAATTCTGAAGAAACATTCAGAGCCTATTCTATGGCAAATCATCCTGCTGAAGGAGATATTATAATGCTTAATGTCAGGATTGCTACTCCTCCGTGGAACGATAATAAAAATGTATTTGCTAATGTGCCGCCGGGTATTTGTTCTTCTTATCTGTTCTCAAGAAAACGCGGTGATAAAGTAACCATTTCAGGTCCGTACGGTGATTTCTTTATTAAAGAAACTGATCGGGAAATGCTTTATATTGGAGGAGGCGCAGGGATGGCTCCGCTTCGCTCACATATGTTTCATTTATTTCATACAAATAAAACAAAAAGAAAAATATCATACTGGTATGGGGCAAGGTCAAAACGTGAGTTATTCTATGATAGGGAATTCAGAAAATTAGAAAGGGAGTTCCCGAACTTTAAATTTCATGTTGCTTTGTCTGAGCCAAAAGAAGAAGACAAATGGAGAGGAAATACCGGATTTATCCATCAGGTAATTTACGATGAATACCTTGTTAAACTGGAAGAACCTGAAGAAATTGAATATTATCTTTGTGGTCCGCCGTTAATGAACGCAGCTGTGCTTAAAATGTTATATGACCTGGGAATACCGGATGAAATGATAGCATTTGACGATTTTGGTGAATAATCAATAATCTTCTTCCCGGCCTGTTAATACAAAAAATAAATATTCTATTTACCTGTTATTCATATGAGAAAATATTTTTCACAGTTCATAATTATCATTATAGCTATTGCAATAGTTATATTTTTGATAAGAAAAAGAAATAAGGGGGAATATGTAAAAATTGCAGGATTTACACAGGGGACATCATACCATATTACTTATGAAAGTAGAAGAGGTGAAAATCTTAAAAATGAAATTGATACACTATTGGCGGATTTTGATAAAATATTTTCAACATATTTACCATCTTCAGTAATATCAAGACTCAATAAAAATGATACTAACATTGATATTAACAGTCATTTTATAAAATTATTTGATAAAGCATATGAGGTTTATAAAGCTACTGACGGCGCTTTTGACATTACAGTAGCTCCTGTGGTTAATGCATGGGGATTTGGATTTACTGAAAAAGCAGATATTGACAGTTCATTGATCGATAGTTTGTTACAATATGTTGGCATGAATAAAGTTAAACTTGATCAGGGTAAGATATGGAAAAAGTATAAGGAAACAATGCTAGATGCTAATGGTATAGCTCAGGGCTATTCTGTTGATGTTACGACCGGCTTTCTTGATAAAAAGGGAATAAGAAACTACCTGGTTGAAATAGGTGGTGAAGTTAGTACCAAAGGTGTAAATGATAAAGGTGTTATATGGAAAATTGGCCTTGATAAGCCTATTGAGAATAATTTTGCACCGGGAACATATCTGCAGGCAATATTACAGGTTGAAAACAGGTCTCTGGCAACTTCAGGGAATTACAGGAAATTTTACGAAAAAGACGGAGTAAAATATGTTCACTCAATTGATCCTAAAACAGGGTATCCTGTTTTAAAAAATTTACTAAGTGTTACAGTATTGGCAGATGACTGTATGACCGCTGATGCTTATGCTACAGGTTTCATGGTAATGGGAGTTGAAAGGACTAAAACTTTTTTATCAAGTCATAAAGAGTTGGAGGCTTATTTAATCTATAGTAGTGATGAAGGAAATTACCAGGTATTCATTACCGAAGGATTAAAAAATAATATACTTGAATAATTTGATTGTAATTCTACCAGTAGATTGTTATCCTCACTTATTTTCATTGTGACTTACACATTTTTCAGCAGCACCGCATGCACATCCCGGACCGTTGCCGTCAGGCAACTTACATGATCTTAGATTATTTGATTTATCTTTTTTTAGTAAGCTTTTTAAGCTCAGACCTAATAGGATAAATGCGAATAATACTATTGTTATTATAAGAACAAGTAAATAATTCATGTTCACAAGATAATACTTTAATAATAAACAAATGGTATTATTCCTGATACACTTTTAGATATCATTAGCATTTTTAATTAGATTAATTGCAAATTGTTATTTATTATCATATCTTGTATTTCAGATTACTAAACCTAAATTTATTTATAATTATGAGAAAACTAATCTTGCCAATCTTTATCATGTTGTCTCTCAACATGGCGTATTCCCAATCAGTCACCCCGGATGTTATTGCTTCTTCCGGTGATCATCAGAAAGGCTCAACTGCGAGTGTTAGCTTGACATTAGGTGAAATTGTAACTGAAACCCTTTCAGGTTCAGAAGCTATTCTGACTCAGGGATTTCAACAAGGAAGTTATTCAATAACTA
>CBFCXR010000030.1:0-20320 GCA_965602045.1 uncultured Bacteroidales bacterium
TCACTGTTGCCTTGTACCATAACCCATGTTATTCCTCCATTATTTTCGTCATAATACCATCCTTCATTAATAGCGGATGGATCAGGCTTTTCATCAAGAAACAGGATTTTCTTTTCATTATGATATACAGAATTAGGTGTGGATTTTTTATGTATTTCAAAAATAAAATACCTGGAAGATTTATCTGTTACTATCTGAATTTTATCCGGGGTTTTGTAACATTCTATCTTCATATTTGTAAGATTGGAATATGGTTTATTCCTTCCCGTGTAAACAATAGTGTCGCTAAGTATTTGAAAGAAGGAACTATCTGTCGGATAAATTCTGAAAGTAATAGTATCAGTTGAAGAATTAAGCCACGTTTGCTGTACGTTTATTAGCGGGATTATTGCTCCTGATTTCACAAAAAGAGGTATTTTATCTTCGGGTGCGTTATAATCATTTATATTTTTCGGGCCTTGATGCTTAGTTCCATCCCACCAATCATACCATACTCCTTCAGGTAGATATATATCCCGTGAAAATGATTCATCCACAACAGGGGCAACTAATATCCAGTCACCAAAAAGATATTCAAATTTCCGGTTATAACCTTCAGGGTCATTTGGATATTCTAATGCCAGTGCCCTGGTAACCGGATAGCCTTTTTCGTGTGCTATCCTTGCATAAGTCCATCGGTACGGAAACAGGCGTGTGTATATTTCAGCATATTTTCTATAAATATCCCTGTATTTTTCGGGATAATTATAAGGTGTACCGGCTGTTTCAAAAATCGTACAAAAGCAGGAAACCTGCGCCCATCTGGCAGTAACGTTATTTCCAGGGGGATCCGGATATCCACCTGTGTCACCACCTGAAAATGGGAAGCCGGCTATTGCTAGATTTAACATCACAGCAATATTGGCTTTTAAGCCACTCGGATATTCGTATGTATTATCATTATCACCCGGCCATTTACCTGAAACATATTGCTGGGCACGGTTAGCAATTGTTCTGGGCAATGTTACAAAATCACCACGCAGAACATCATTCCAGGCTTCATAATATGCCTGGCAGGTAAACAGGGGATCGCTGTTTTGAACATTGCCGCGATCGATCTTGTACATCTGGCAATTATCACGTTTAATAAATGTTTTGGTATCATTTTTCAATTTTTCATAATTTGATGAATCTGAAAAGCTGCCGTAAAGATTTCTGGCAACCCATACACCGGTTTTATATCCCATATCCTGCAAGTCTTTGAACATCTTGCTCCCATTAGGAAAACTTGATTTTTCCCATTCAAAAGGTGGAGGCATACCTTCGTTTCCAAGAGCCCAGGGTCTGTCAATCCATATTAAGCCGCAGGGGATTTTTTCATCACGCATTCCATGTGCATCATCATAGGTGCTGCCTTCATCAATAAAATCACGCCATTGCCATGTAGTAAATAATGCCCAGGAAGGTGGTAATGCCGGTCTTGATACATGTTCAGTAAACCTGCTTATAACATCCAGTAAATCCGGCCCGTAGTGAAAATACCACAGTAAAGATGATCCGTTGAAATATCCTGCTCCATCTTCACTATTACTAATAGGAGGAGTCGTAATAGTAACTTCACTGCTATCTGTAAAATCAAAATTAACATCAAGATTGTTATCGATAAGTATTCCATAACCTTTAGTGCTAATATAAAAAGGTACATACCCACCCTGATCAGGTGTGCCTCTACTGTTCTGCATAGTAACCGACAGCCCTTTCAAATCAAGAGATTTAGCGTCCCAGCACTCTCCAAGCCCAAAAAAATGTTCGTCTTTAGATGATACAAATGTCTCTATTACTGGTTTAACAGTATCCGGCATTGTCATCCATACACTAAAAACAAAAGCATTGCGAAAAGTAATATATGCTACAGCATTTTTCGATTTCGTTGTATTGCAGTAAAACTTATAGGTTTCACCGATAATAACTGATTCATCATATAAGTGGTAAAATGGAGGGTCGCGCTTTACGATTGTATCATATCCTAATGATTCATAGGATTGTACACTGGTAATCCTGTCTTCTCCAAAAAGAAAAACCTGGTTCTCCTTTTCGCCGCTAATAAATCTGCCATGTTTGTCAAACACCGATATATGCCAGGGATCTTTCTTTATTTTCAGCATTAATTCACCGGAGAAGATATTTATATAATCATTATCTTCATCTGCAGTGGTAAGCTGAGCTTTAACAGAAAGATTAACAGAAATGCAAAGTAATATGCTCAAGGTTATCATTTTTATTCTAAGTTGCGCGTTCTTATAGTTAGGAGGTTTCATATAAGCAAATATTTATTTGTTATTAATAATCAAGGTTAAATGACTTATTCATTATTAAATAATTTATAAGTTTTTATTGCTGACTCAAGTATTTGGCGGGCTCTTATTTCATCACCAAATCCTTTTATCTCTATAATGTCCTGCCCTTTATAATTTGCAAACCATAGTTGTATAATTTCCAACACACCGTTGAATTCTTCATTCAATTCATCTAAATCATCAACATCATAAAAAGCTGTATTAGGAAGGACAGCTATCAACTTATCATCATGTTCATCATAATCCAGCATTATAAGAACACCGATTAATTTGCATTTTACCACGTCACCCCTCTTAACCGGAGGGCCCAGAACAATAACATCCAAAGGATCTCCATCTCCGCCCTGCAGCTTTGATAATAACGTTCCCGGTATCATACCGTAATTTCCGGGATAACCGAGATAATTAATTATTTTTGGTTCTCCTTCTTTGAATTCCAGTTTCATGCCACCGTCTGATTTGTCAACTTCCCATTTTGTGGATGTTCCAGCCGGAATTTCAATAACGGCATTTATCTCACCATCAGGATAAAGTGGTTCATAATCAGCAACAAAATGTTTATCGCCAATATAAATATATGTACTGTCAGAAGAAAATAATACTTCATTCTCATTATCGTTAATCCGCGGGGAATCATCACATGTAATAACTATGAGTAATAGTGAAGCAAGAGATATTGTATGTACGATATTAGTAATTTTCATTAATCCCACAAACCAGAATATTTTCAAATATCTTTTCACATATAATTATACAAAATAAAAGTATAATAATGCAATTTATCTCGATAAATGTTAATATTTCATTTTATACTACTTACTATATATATATTTGTTTTTCAGTATAATATGCGATATATTTGCTATAATGCTAATATTGGAAATAGAATGTATTATAAAATCATATCACCAATATACATAAATGTAAATTTTCAAAAAATCATACGATTTGTTAATAGTTCAGCAATTTAACAATATAGCAGTTTGACATTCTAAATAAGCTATTTATCAATAAGTTCAAATAATTCTTCCACTTTTATCTTAAAGAATCTTGCTAATCTTATTGCCAATACTGTTGATGGTACAAATCTGCCGTTTTCAACAGTATTTATCGTCTTTCTTGTTACACCTATTTTTGCTGCAAGTTCTTCCTGAGTTAAATTGTTTATAGCTCTATGCACTTTTATTTGATTACGCAATTCCCAATTATCCATAAATCAATCTTTATTGTATATTAATGCGGCTATTAATGAAGCTAGTATTCCAATATATAAAGTAACCTCACATACAATTAATGCTGAAATCTTATAAAACAGAGAAATACCAAAAAATATAATAATAGTCACTATTAGTGACCAAAATCCTATATAAACTGATTTATATATATAAAGCCGGTGTAATTCATTATTTAAAGCATTCTTTAATCTGATGTCTGATTTTATAGCTTTTCCTATTTTTAAATATCTTATCAGACTTACTACGAATAGTAGCCATCCCGGTAATCCCAATAATAATATTATTCCGAAAATTGTTTTGCTGTTAATCAGGTCTTTTATGATATAAGCGCCAAACCATAATGCCCATCCAAGAGTTAACCATTTTATCAGATTAAACCTTTTTTTATCATATTGTTCAATAATTGAAGTTTCCATAATACATTTTATTTGTATAACATAAACTTATCTAAATGTAACCTAAACGTTACAAAATTAATCATTTTTTTCTAATACACAAATAAAATATTATATATAATCAGGATTATTCAGAGTATCAACGTTACGGCCTGTTGCTGCCTGCCTAAGCTTTAACCTACGCTGAAGCTTCGGTTAACAGGAATGCTCCGGCAGGTAAAGTTGCTGGTTAAATGGATTACATTTTAATAAACTGATACCCTGTGCTTTCATCAGTGACAATTATTTTTAAACAGGAAGCATTACTTAATCCGTCTTTTAATGCGTCAAGGGTTATATATGTAGTTGTACCGAAAACTTCTTCATATCTTTGATGATCATGTCCCGTGATAACAAGATTCACATGATGTTCCATAAATAATTCCAAAAGCACATATAATTCTTCAACAAGAGGATTGGTAGATGTTGTAAACCGGTTACGAAAAAAGTTATTGTGCGTAATTACAACACAATGCCTGTAATTATTTCTGGTATTCCGGAGTATGTCCCTGAGCCAGGCAAGTTGCTTGTCTCCGACTGTACCGCCTCCGGTATCAATACAAATATAAAGGTCTTTTGCCTGCGGAGTTTCTATTGAAACAGTATAAGTTGACGAGCCGAAATAAGAAAAAAAGGTTTTCCATCCGTCAAAATACAAATCATGGTTTCCTGTAATAAGGAAGTAAGATATTGAATCTGACTCATCTAATATTTGTTTTATTATGTCGTAATCTTCTTTTCTGCCTGTAGTGATGTCTCCAACGATAAATAGCGCTGAAGTTTCCGGGGCTTTAGATATACTAAGCAGTTTTTCAAAATTGATAGTGCCACCGATATGACAATCTGCTGCAACCATTAAGCTGTAATTATCAGTATTAATTATTATTTCACGATCAGGATTATGGTTGTTCCATTGTATCGATTGGCTGAAACGTTTATTAACCCTGTCAGTAGATCGAATGAAACCAGTATAATCCACATCTTTATAACAGCCTGAGATTACTGAGAGAATTAGTAAAGTACAGGATAATATTTTTATACTTTTAATTGCCATAGCACACCTGTTCTAAAGTAAAACCCAAAATAATTAACCCGTATATTGAATAAACCGGCGCTTTGATACCATAACTCGGAGTATAGCCTTAGCCCTGGCCTTATATTGTATCGGAACTTGCCAATTATCACAGGATTAGTTTCCTGCTGAATAAGGAAAAAATCAAAATTGGTAATTGAAACAGCAGTATTCCATTTATGGTCAATTGGCTTGATGTAGTATACAAAAGAATACATTAAGTTGCGCGGTTCAAAAATTTTAGTGCTTTCATTATCGTGAAGCTCGTACTCTTCAATTGCACTTTTACTCAATTTATATAGTCTGAAATTATTCCCGATGGTTAATTTGAAATGATTGCTGCCATATCCCAGGACTATTCCCCAGTTTATCTCGCGCATTAAATCTGAGAATGGATTAAGCCTGTAAAATGCACGGGCTTCAAAAGGAACTTTTTTTATTTTAAAATTGCCTGAAGCATTCAAAAACCAGCCGGTAAACCTTTTACTGTTTTGATTGGAGAATGAAAATAAAAAACCTGTTTGTGCCCTGTAATTCTTAATTTCATATGATGATACCGATGCTAATCTTAAAAAGGTTCCGGCTGAAACATTGTTTTTCCCAACATCAATATAGTTCTCCTGAGTTACTTGTGATAATACCGGATAAAAGCATAGAAAACATACAATATGAATAAGAAAAACTTTCATTTGATGTTGAAATCCTAATTACTCAAAAATAGTAATTTAAGAGAATAGAACGAAACATATTTGTCTTTAACTAAAAGAAAATTAGTGATTTATCTCGGTCCGACCCGAATCCTTATAAACTGACCTCAAACTAAACCCGTACTTTCACCACAATTTTTTTAACTTTTGATATTCCGTTTGCTTTCACTCCCGGCATATGGAGGTCATCAGGGAAAAATATTGCAAACATTCCGGCTGTCATCTTTATAAATGAAGTGTCTTCCATAAAAAAAACGCAGTCATTCTTTTCATTGTATTCCTCCGAAGGTGTTTGATTTATTAAAGGAGCCACTCCTATAAGCTCAACTCCTGAATAAATGTATTGGATATCAATATATTTACGGTGAGCTTCAAGCTTACAATCCTTTATATCTTTTGTTTCATACTCATTCACTATTGCGAATATATCTTCATTTTTAATTTCGTATCTGCCGGATCCAAGGCCGGAAAAATCTGTTGAATTAATGTATTTTAAAGCCCGGGCAATTCTTTTACCAACGGTTACATACAGACCGGAGTTTTCAATTTTATCAATAATCATATTATATTTATTTTATTGTTGCAAAACCTTAACTATGCACCTGCAATAGCTATGCACAGAAGAACGTTTTCAATTTTTCACCAAGTTACAAATTTTTATAAATTTTTCAAATAAGTCTGGACGGGCTGTCCACTAGTCAGGATACAGTATTATGGCTGACAGAATGTTGGCGGGATGTTGCTTTAGCAATTTCATACCTGAAGAGAGACTGGATTTTACAGTAACTTACAGGTCTTCTTCCTCACCATTTTCATCACCTCCGTTTCTTTGTTCTCTTTTTACCTTATAATTATTAAAGTTATATGTAAGGGTTAGCATAACAACCGGGGCTTTGCGGTAATGGTAGCGGGAATAATAAAAATCTTGACTTTCTGATATAAACTTACGTTTTGCGGTTCCAAAAATATCGCGTACCTGCAATATGGCAGTAAGTTTCCTGTCAAGAACACTTTGTTTCATGGAAGCATTAACGGTAAAGTGTCCTTTTGATTCTCCCTGTGCTGTTGCTGAAGGACTGCGGTAACGAGCAGTGATTTGCATTTGTGTGGTTTCAGTAAATAATATATTGTTATTCCATCTTCCGTCCCAGTTGAAACTTGTTTGATCAAACGATTTTCCTTCAAGTTCACCCTCGACACGATAGTCAAACATGCTGCCTGACAAATCAATATCCCATTTTTTTATAATTTTGAATCTCGTCGCCAATTCAGCTCCGAGAGCATAATCTGTACCTACATTCCATACAGTGTGAAGGAAAACATTTTTACTGTATACACTGCGAATTCTTTCAATTTTGTTATGTGTCACCCGGTAAAATCCTTCAAAAGAGATGAAACTTTCGCCAATTGTTTTTAAAATACCGAGTTCATAGGAATCCGAATATTCAGGAATTATATCAGGATTTCCTTTACGTACATTATAGGCATCCTGCCAAACAATAAACGGTTCGAAATAAAAGCCGCGGGGCCGGTTTATTCTGCGGGAATAACTGGTCATCATCTGTAAATCTTCTGAAAAGCTATAGGATAAATGCAGGGTGGGGAAGAGGTCGAAACGGTCAATCGTGTAAATATTATCGTCAATATCAGTATCTGTTTCGCGCATAGTATATTCTCCCCTTAATCCTCCCTGGATACCGAATTTCTTTAGTGAAGCAGCATATAATGAGTATACTGAAAAAATATTTCTGTCATAGATTGTTGAGTGTTCAAATTCCGGTTGCAAAACATAATCTCCTTCTTCAGGTACATACCTGTATAAGCCTGAATTGTCCTCGCTAATACTGAAACGCCCCTGCAGTCCTGCTTCAAATCTGTCTTCTTCCCGTAAAGGAAGTTTATATTCCAGTTTTGTTGTCAGACTTTTTGAAGGGCCTTCTTCTAAATTTTTATTACCCTCCAGAATTGATTCCAAGCTCCGGAGTTCGTTATTTGATTCTTCAGTGCTATTGCTGTTACCATAGTGAAGAAAAGCAATTATATCATGCCCTTTTTTATCAAAATTATGTTTGTAACTGGTATTGATTGAATAACCTGATCCTTCCCGGTAGCCGTCTTCCAGACTAATATTATTTTGCTTCTCAGATCCGGGTTCACTCCATTCGCTGAAATTCTTCACGGAAATTCTCTCTCTTCTGCTTTCTGAAAATCTGAATCCAACGAGAAGAAAATCTTTTTCAGAAATATCCCATTCCAGGCCTGTTCTGAAACTTTTACGCTGACGTCCTCCCTGATTCTCACCGTCTAATACCACAAAGTATAATGTGTCGTTTGATAAAGTCCTCTGCTCCGATTCGTTATAACTGGGGGAATACCTGTGATTGTAGTCAGCGCTTGCGAAGAAGTTTAAACTGTTTTTTTTAACATTAAAAAGGAAATCACCGCCGTATTTATCATCAAGCCCTGCATTCAGGTGAACAATTCCGCTAACGCCCTGCATTTTTTTCTTTTTGGTGATGATATTAATAATTCCTGCTGAACCGTCAGGATCATATTTTACCGATGGATTTGTAATCAGTTCAATGTTCTGGATATTACTAGCCGGCATTTGCTGCAACGCATCGTTAGCTTCGAGAATTGTAGGACGCCCGTCAATTAAAACTGTAAAACCAGAACTTCCACGCAGAGAAACATTCCCTTCGATATCCACTCTTATTGATGGAATATTTTCTAACACGTCAACGGCAGTTCCTGAAATTGCAGAAAACTGCTTGCTGACGTTAATTATTTTCCTGTCGATCTTGTACTGGACAGGCGCTACATCCGATACAATTGTTACTTCTTCAAGTTTTTCAGTTGTTGTAGTTATATATATATCACTTAGTTTAATGTCATTTTGGATGTTGCTAAGAACTATATTGTCAATGATAATATCGTCATAACCCAGAAAAGATATATTAATATTGTATGTGCCATATTTGATATTTTCGATAGAAAATCGTCCGTTGTTATCTGTGATAGTGCCGGTAATCAGTTTACCATCCACATCGGATAATGACACAGTAGCATATTCAACAGGATGTTTTGATTTTTTGTCAAATACCTGTCCTGAAATTTTAGCGCCTTTGCTGCCTGCAGTGTTAGCAAACGACGAAAATACTATCAGTATCAATAATGTTGCAAGGCTCCCTATTTTTTTTATTTTCATCATGTTTATAAATGTTTCTTAAAGCTACTAAATTGCGATTATAATTTTAAAAGAAATATATCAGATAATTTTTTTCTCAGAACTTTTTAGAAAAAATATAATTATGTTGCTGATTATTATTTTTTTGTAAAGTTATTCAAATAACGGATTTTCATACAACAATTATTTTTTTCCCTGGAGAAATATTTAAGCAATTACTTAAAGGCTTCAGCTCAAACTACTAGTTATAGTGAATACTTTTTATTTCTAAAATCAGTAACGATCAATTCATTAATTTAAGTAATAACAAGATTAGGCTTAAATTGTTCTACTATTCTATTGCTAAGCTGCTGAATTCTGAATTATACGCGATACTTAATCAACCGTCATTGCCATCAACCAGGAACCAGCTTCGTTACCATTCCAGTTCCATCTGCTGCCCGTTGCTACCCTTGATTTCTGTTTCCTGGTTTATTTCTTCCGGCTCTTCAGGTTGTTTTTTTTCTTCTTCATCAACCGGGGCAATAAGGGGTTCGAGTTCTTTTACAACAGATACTTCATACTTTGATAACCTTTTACCTTTAGCTTTAAAGTTCTTAACACCTATAAATTCTGCTATTTCTAAAATCTCATTATTCCTGTGGCTGTGATCACCTCCGAATTTAAGTTCAAACCTCGGATATTCCACTTCAGTAATTCTTATAAGTTTTGATTCGGGATGATCACCAATAAAGCTTACAGGTTTTTCCAGAGGTTCTATAACAAAACGTTTCACATAATAGTAATTAAGTGCTGCGTCAAAATATACAGAAGAGAATATTTTATCAGGATTAAATCTTTCAATAATCAGCAAATCATCTTCAAAATGGTTGGACAAATCGAATGAAGATAATCTGAATCTGCCTGATTTTGTTATAACCAATAATTTATCTTCACCTTTAAATTCTCCTAAAAACTTGCCTCTGCCGTCCGCATTCAGACGATTTACATCTTCGTCAAACCATACTTTTCTTCCTCCCAGTGTTGAAATACCCTTTTCCTTTAAAATTATTTTCTGAACAGTATGCCTGGTGAGTATATTGCCAATTGAACTCCTTCCTTTAATAGCCATCTCTCCGAAGTTAACTTCCAGGGTAAGATTTCTCAGCCTGGGTTTGGGTTTTAATTGAACCTTAACGGTTTCTGCTTCGCCATTTGGATTAGCACTAAAGTATAATATCTTTGAACCATCTTTACCTTTGGTCAGGTCATACTCATTATCTCTTATTAATCCCGTTATTGCACATCTTTTCATCATAACCTTGCCGGTTTTTCCATCACGGTAAACCAGGTTATAAATGGTCCTGTTATCATTTTTTTTAAATACATCAACATAAATAATATCTTTACCAACAAAAGTTTTCTCAGTAACTTTTGTTATCAGGTATTTCCCGTCCCTCCGTATTACTATTATATCATCAATATCAGAGCAATCGCAGACAAACTCATCTTTTTTGAGTGATGTGCCTAAAAATCCTTCTGCCTTGTTTGCATAAAATTTCTGGTTAGCAACCACTACTTTTGTAGCTATTATAGTATCGAAATTCCTGATTTCCGTTTTTCTTTTCCTGCCTGTTCCGTGCTTTTTCTTTATCTGCTTGTAATAATTAATTGTGTAAGGTATAATATTATCCAGATGGTTTTTTACTTCCTCTATTTCAGCTTCAATTCCTTTGATTGCTTCATCAGCTTTCAGTGAACTGTATTTTGATATTCGCCTGATAGGAATATTGGAAAGACGTATTAAGTCATCCCTGGTAACTTCTTTTAGCAGGTTCTTTTTGAAGGGCTCCAAACCCTTATCAATTGCTTCCAGTATTTCTTCCTCGGTCCGGCATTTTTTTATATCCTCATAAATCTCATTCTCTATAAATATTTTTTCCAGGTTAGAAATATGCCATGCATCTTTAAGGTCCTCGAGCCGGATTTCCAGTTCTTTTTTCAGCAGTTCCAGTGTTTTCTGAACCGATATTTTTAAGATTTCTGAAACACCAATCAACCGGGGTTTATTATTTTCAATGACACAGATATTTGGTGAGATGGGTATTTCACAATCGGTAAATGCATATAATGCATCAATTGTTTTATCAGGTGATATTCCCGGAGCGAGTTGTATTTGAATTTCAACATTTTCAGCAGTATTGTCGTCAATCTTTTTAATTTTTATTTTCCCTTTTTCATTAGCTTTTACTATCGATTCAATTAATGATGAAGTAGTTCTGCCGTATGGTATTTCAGTTATTAGTAATGCTTTTTTATCAAGCCTTGAAATTTTGGCTCTTATTTTTACCTGCCCTCCTCTCAGGCCGTCATTATATCTTGAAAAATCTGCCAGTCCTCCGGTGGGGAAGTCGGGAAACAGTTCAAACTTTTTTTCCTGCAGGTGTGCTATGGCTGCATCAATAAGCTCGTTAAAATTGTGTGGTAATATTTTTGATGCCAGTCCAACAGCAATTCCTTCAACTCCCTGGGCCAGCAACAAGGGAAATTTTACAGGAAGCGTAACAGGTTCTTTATTTCTTCCGTCGTATGAACTTTTCCATGCTGTTGTTTTAGGATTAAAGACAACATCAAGGGCAAATTTTGATAATCTTGCCTCTATATACCTTGGCGCAGCAGCACCATCACCTGTAAGTATGTTACCCCAGTTGCCCTGGGTATCAATTAGCAGTTCTTTTTGTCCCAACTGGACAAGCGCATCACCAATGGATGCATCTCCGTGGGGATGAAACTGCATGGTATGTCCGATTACATTCGCAACCTTGTTATACCTGCCATCATCCAGCCTTTTCATGGAATGCAGAATCCTGCGCTGCACGGGCTTTAGCCCATCATCAAGATGGGGTACAGCACGTTCAAGGATTACATAGGAAGCATAATCAAGAAACCAACCCTGGTACATACCTGACAGCCTTGTAACTTGAGTTGAGGCAACAGAATGTTCCTGCAGATTGTCTCCAAGCTCCAATATATCATCGTCTTTATTATCCTGTTTCTTAGTATTTTCCTGATTTTCCTCATTCATGGCAAATCATCCCTTTGTTACCGTTACTTGTGTTATTTAAATTTCAACAAGATCTTCTTCAACACGCAGGTTCTCAATAATAAATTCCTGACGCTCCGGTGTATTTTTACCCATATAAAAAGATAAAAATGCTGACACCGTATCATCTTTTTTTAACCTTACAGGCTCAAGCTGTATATCTTTGCCGATAAAGTGTTTAAATTCGTCAGGTGAAATTTCCCCCAATCCTTTAAATCTGGTGATTTCAGGATTTGTACCTAATTTATTAATTGCCAGTTCTTTTTCTTCTACAGAGTAACAATATACGGTTTCTTTTTTATTCCTGACGCGGAATAATGGTGTTTGAAGAATATAAAGATGGCCCTTTCTTACCAGATCAGGAAAAAACTGAAGGAAAAACGTTAAAAGCAAAAGCCGTATATGCATTCCGTCAACATCAGCATCTGTGGCAATTACTATATTATGATACCGAAGGTTTTCCAATCCATCCTCAATGTCCAATGCTGCCTGTAATAAATTGAATTCTTCATTCTCGTAAACTATCTTCTTGGTTAAACCGTATGTGTTTAATGGTTTTCCTTTAAGACTGAAAACTGCCTGTGTATTAACATCTCTGGATTTTGTTATTGATCCGCTGGCTGAATCACCTTCTGTTATAAAGAGAGTAGATTCAAGCCGTCTCTCATCATTTGAATTATAATGAATTTTGCAGTCCCTTAATTTCCGGTTATGAAGACTTGCTTTTTTTGCCCTTTCACGGGCAATCTTTTTTATGCTGGAAATAGCTTTTCTCTCTTTTTCCGAATCAATAATTTTTTTTAAAAGTATATCTGCGGTCTCAGAGTGTTTGTGAAGATAATTATCGAGTTTTGTCTTAACAAAATCACCTATGAAATTTCTTATAGAAGGACCTTCAGGCCCCATGTCCTTTGAGCCTAATTTAGTCTTAGTTTGTGATTCAAACACAGGTTCCTCAACTTTAATACTTAATGCAGCAGTTATTGATGCTCTTATATCTGAAGGTTCGAAATCTTTTCTGTAAAAGTCACGGATAGTTTTTACAAGAGCCTCTCTGAAAGCATTAAGGTGCATACCGCCCTGAGTAGTATTCTGGCCGTTAACAAAGGTATAAAATGTTTCACCATACTGGCTGCCGTGGGTCATTGCAACCTCAATATCAGTATCCTTAAGATGAATTAAAGAGTATAGCCCTTCATAATTCATATTTTCATTTAAAAGATCAAGCAGTCCGTTTTTCGAAAAGTATGGCTCCCCGTTTAGTTTTATGGTTAATCCGCTATTCAGATAGACATAATTTTTAATCATCGACTCAATATAATCGTCGATATACCTGAATTTACCAAACATTTTGCTGTCAGGAACAAATGTAACCAGTGTTCCGTTTTTCAAGTCAGTTGATTGCTCCTTATCGTCGTTTACCAGGTTGCCGTCTTCAAAACTCACTGCCTTAACAACATTTTCACGGTAAGATTTGATAATAAATTTTGAGGATAGTGCATTAACAGCTTTTATACCAACACCATTTAATCCCACGGATTTTTTAAAGACTTTCGAATCATACTTTGCTCCTGTATTCATTTTGGAAACGACTTCCTTTACTTTACCAAGGGGTATCCCTCTGCCATAATCTCTTATTTTAACAATATTTTCGGTTACAGTAATATCAATTACCTTTCCAAATCCCATCATGAATTCATCAATGGAATTATCAAGGACTTCCTTTATAAGTACATATATCCCGTCGTCCTGTGAAGAGCCGTCACCCAGTTTACCGATATACATCCCGGGACGTTTACGGATATGTTCCCTCCAGTCAAGCGTGCGAATAGTCTCTTCAGAGTATGCTGCTGCGTTCATAATCTTTTCATTTGCAGCAAATATATAGAAAAGAAAAATTATACAGAAAATCTTTATCAACAGTGTAGCCCGTGGGCGGGGTGTTAACAATTTTATTTAATATTTGGTAATCATTAGTTTATATAAAATTTGACAGTTAATAGATTATTAGTAGTTGTTGAAAAATATTTGTATCTAATATACTCGTTGCACAAAAGCACGCAGGTACATATTTATTTTTAATTATTAAGTGGTAAAAAAAATATAATATATTTCCTGCCCTTTAATCATTCATAATTACTACAAAAAAAAGCAGGAACCCTCCGGGTCTCCTGCTTTAAATATTAATTAATAATTTTTCTAAAAAAAGCTTATTAATTTACAGAAGCATGTAATCATAGTATATATAATTTTATTGCCATTTTTTAGAAATCTGTTAATTAAAAGCTATTTCGATAATAAATTTGCATAAGTTAAGGAAGCACCGAGAAGTCCCAAATCTCTTAGAAGTATTGCCATTGCCATTTGATCACCGCCGGCAACTACAGGAATATGTATTGTAATAATTATTATTAGCAGAAGTAATGCCAGTAGCAAACAAGCTATTTTTGCCTGGATTTTAGTAATAATACTTACTCCCGCCAATATCATGGCAAAGCCTGAAATGTAAACAAAACCTTCGGCAACCGGCCAGTCAGAGAGCATACTGGCAGCCATGTCGGTTGCATTCATAAAATGCAATATACCAAAAACAATGAATGGTATAGCAAAAATAATTCTTCCTAAATAGCTTAGTGTTTTCATAGATTTGGATTTTATATTTTAAGTTCAAATATAAGATATTAGATATATATAAGTCAAATTTGATGCTAAAATTAGTGCATATTTTAAATTAAATCAGGGATTTGTGACTTATGGCCGGAGTATATTTATATTAATGCCAGGTATCTGCCGGTTGCGGAATCAATTATTAATCCAGTGTTTTATATCATCAATAGTTGGATTATTGAGGTTCAACTTATTCTTTTTATTATAACCGCATAGTTCCTGGTGTAATTTCCCCGGATTTTCGACTATTTTAAGCTTTTCAACAGTTGTATAACCCAGTTTTTGGAGTACAGGATACCACTCCTCAGCAACTCCCGTTTTGAGGTACTTTTCTTTACTATCAACTTTTTCAGTCTTTTCAGGACGCATTTGAGGGAAGAACAATACATCCTGTATGCTTGGCTGATTAGTAATTATCATTGTAAGCCGGTCAATTCCGAGACCCATTCCTGCAGTAGGAGGCATACCATATTTTAAAGCTCTAATAAAGTCATTATCAATATACATGGCTTCATCATCTCCTTTTTCATGGAGCTTAAGCTGTTCCTGGAAGCGCTCTCTTTGATCTAAAGGATCATTCAGTTCTGAATAAGCATTACAGAGTTCCTGGCTGTTTACTATCAATTCAAACCTCTCGGTAAGTTCGGTATTATCACGATGTTTTTTACATAACGGGGACATCTCAACAGGGTAATCTGTTATAAATGTCGGCTGTGTGATATGCGGTTCACATTTCTCTCCAAAAATCTGGTCGATTAATTTTCCCTTACCCATTGTTTCATTGGTTTCAATACCCAAATTATCACATTCTTTAATTAGCTTTTGTTCATCCATCCCTGTAATATCAACACCAGTATATTCCTTAATTGTATCCAGCATAGTTTTGCGAATGAATGGCCGCTTAAAATCAATTACCTTGTTTCCATAAGGTATTTTTGTTGTTCCGTGAATGTCCAAAGCTACTTTCTCAATCATTTCTTCAGTAAAATCCATCATCCAGTGATAGTCTTTATATGCTACATATATTTCCATTACGGTAAATTCGGGATTATGCATCCTGTCCATACCTTCATTTCTGAAATCTTTTGAAAATTCATACACTCCTTCAAAACCACCGACGATTAATCTCTTAAGATAAAGTTCATCCGCAATTCTTAAATACAAGGGGATATCCAGTGCATTATGATGAGTAACGAAGGGTTTGGCAGCAGCACCACCGGGAATAGATTGTAATACAGGTGTCTCAACTTCAAGATATCCCCTGGAATTAAATAATTCCCTTAATGAATCTATTATTCTCGTACGTTTTATAAATACGTCTTTAACCCTGGGATTTATTATTAAATCAACATAACGCTGGCGATATCTGAATTCAGGATCAGTAACTTCATCATACATTTTGCCATCCTTTTCTTTTACAATAGGCAATGGATGTATTGATTTACTTAAAACAGTAATTTCCTTCACGTGAATAGTTATTTCTCCCATTTTTGTTATAAAAACAAAACCTTTAACGCCGACGAAATCTCCTATATCCAGCAATTTTTTAAATACCGTATTATATAATGTTTTGTCATCTCCCGGGCATATGTCATCTCTTCTGAGATATATCTGAATCCTTCCTTTGTCATCCTGAATTTCAGCAAATGAAGCATTTCCCATAATCCTTCTGCTCATAAGTCTGCCCGCTATAGATATGTCCTGATATTTTTTCTTATCCGCTTTGAAGTTTTCTTTTATCCCGGTTGTAGTTACATTAATTTTATATTCAGCAGCAGGATAGGGATTAACTCCTAACTTCCTGAGTTCTTCAAGTGATTCTAATCTCAAATGTTCCTGTTCGCTTAGTTCCGGCTGACTCATTATTTATAGCTTTAAAATTTATAAAAGTAAATACTTCATGGCTGCACAAATTTACCCCGTGGAATATTATTTTACAAATTAAATTATACCCGGCAGTTAACAAGAGGGAATATTTATTTTTACTGAAGTGAAGGTTAGACGAAAATTTAACATATATGAACGGTTAATAATTTAGATTCTGATGCAGATATATGCTAACTTTGTGAATTAATAAAAATTGTTTAGGAGGAAAAATAAAGTATGGGTAACAAAAGGCTCCCTCATTGGATGAAAGCCCGTATGCCACATGGCATAAATTACTCCAGGGTTAAGAATCTGATAATTAATCAAAGACTAAATACAATATGTGTCAGTGGAAATTGTCCAAATAAAGGGGAATGCTGGAGTGCCGGAACAGCGACATTTATGATACTTGGTAACAAGTGTACGAGAAATTGCAGATTCTGCCAGGTTAATACTATGAAGCCTGAGCCGGTTGATTGGGATGAGCCGGAAAGACTTGCAGAAACTATCAGATCTCTTGAATTGAAACATTGTGTTATTACTTCTGTAGCAAGAGATGATTTAAATGACGGAGGTATTAATTACTGGGCATTCACAATACGTAAAATTAAAAGTCTGAATCCGGGAACAACAATAGAAGCTCTTATTCCCGATTTCGGAAGAGATAATAAAGCCCTGGAGTTGATTTTTAATGAAAGACCGGAAGTGATCTCACATAACCTGGAAACTGTAAGGAGACTTTCATCAAAAATAAGATGTATGGCAACCTATGACAATAGCCTTGGTTTATTGGAACATATTGCATCATCAGGAATTATTGCCAAATCAGGAATCATGGCAGGTTTAGGTGAAAACGAAGAAGAAGTTAATGAGACAATGGATGACCTCCTGGCTGTTAAAGTTAAAGTTTTTGCTTTAGGTCAATATCTTCAGCCATCTGAAAAACATATCGAGGTGAGTGAATATATAAAGCCCGAAGTTTTTAAAAGATATAAAGAGGCCGGACTGAAAAAGGGATTTAAATATGTGGAAAGTGGCCCTCTGGTCAGATCATCCTATCATGCAGAAAGACATGTGAATGCAAATGAAATGTAAAAAATTATGCCTGAAAAAGTAATTTTTGAAGATTTAGGATTGATTGATTATAAAAAAGCATGGGATTATCAGGAAGAGTTACATCAAAATATTGTTAATTATAAATCAGCTAAGAAAAGCGAAAAAACAGAAAACAGGATTCTTTTTTGTGAGCATCCGCATGTTTATACTATTGGTAAAAGCGGAAGTGAAAATAACCTGTTAATAAATAAGGGGATTCTTGATTCGATTAATGCAACTTATTATAGAATAAACAGGGGAGGAGATATTACCTATCATGGCCCCGGACAAATAGTTGGCTATCCGATTTTTGATCTTGAACAAATTAAACTGGGAATAAAGAATTATGTTTCTAAACTTGAGGAGTCGATAATTAAAGTCCTTAATGAATACAGTATCTCCGCAGAAAGGATTAAAGAGGCAACCGGAGTTTGGATGGATACCAGGGTGCCGGGGAAGACCAGAAAGATATGTGCAATAGGTATTAGAGTGAGTAAATATGTTACAATGCACGGATTTGCATTAAATGTAAATACTGACTTAAGTTATTTTAATTACATAAATCCTTGTGGTTATAACGACAAGGGAGTTACTTCTATGAAAAATGAGATTGGTAAGGATCTGGATATTAAAGAGGTAAAAAAGAAGATCCTGAAGCAGATTATTAATGAGTTTGAAATTGATCTATTTTAATTAATAATACTTATAATATTAATTCTAAATTTACATCAGAATAATATTGTTCAGAACTTATAAATTGAGATGGAAAAAGTCTGGAAAATAAAAGACAACGGATTTGATAAAGATATAGGTAAATTGTCAAAAGAATTAAATATTGATTTAGTGTTCTCGACTTTATTGGTTCAGCGGGGAGTAAGGACATATGAACAGGCAGAAGCATTTTTCAATCCTGACATAAAAGACCTTTATGATCCTTTCCTTATGGCAGATATGGATAAAGCTGTGGAAAGAATAGAAAAGGCTATCAGTAATAAGGAAAAAATTTTAGTTTACGGAGATTATGACGTTGATGGTACCACATCAGTGGCAATGGTCTATTCGTTCTTTAAGAAGCATTATAATAAGTTAGAATATTATATTCCTGACCGCTATAACGAAGGTTACGGTATTTCATTTAAAGGCATTGAATATGCAGCACTTAACAGGTTTAAGTTAATTATTGCATTGGACTGCGGCATAAAGGCAATAGAGAAAATTGAATATGCAAAGGACAAGGGTATTGATTTTATTGTTTGCGATCATCATACACCTGGAGATATTTTGCCTGACGCAGTTGCTGTGTTGGATCCTGAAAGGAAAAATTGTAAATATCCTTTTAAATATTTATCTGGATGTGGAGTAGGATTTAAGTTATTACATGCTTATTCTTTGAAGAATGAAATTCCTTTTGATGAACTTACTCAATACCTTGATTTAGTAGCAGTAAGTATTGCATCCGATATTGTTCCTTTGATTGATGAAAATCGTATACTTGCGCATTATGGATTAAAAAAACTGAATAAAAATCCGTGTGAAGGATTAAAAGCAATAATTTCCTGTTCGGGCATTGAAGATAAGCCAATTGCTATAGATGATATTGTTTTCAAGATTAGTCCGAGAATTAACGCAGCCGGCAGAATTAAATCAGGTAAACAGGCTGTTGATTTATTAATTTCTAATAATACTGAAGAAGCGATTTTGCTTTGCGAAAAAATTAATACTTTCAATCAGGCCAGAAGAAACATTGATAAGAATATTACTGAGGAAGCATTAAAGGAAATAGAAAGTTTTGAAGACGGAAATAGGTATTCTACAGTATTATATAACAGGAACTGGCATAAAGGTGTTGTAGGTATAGTAGCATCACGTTTGATAGAATCGTTTTACAAACCAACTATTATCCTTACTGAATCAAATGGTTTTGCTGCAGGTTCTGCACGGTCGGTTATCGGTTTTGATCTGTATAATGCAATATCCCAATGTTCCGATTTACTCGAGAGCTTTGGTGGTCATAGATATGCCGCAGGATTAACACTTAAGATTCAAAATGTACCAAAACTTAAAGAAAGATTTGAAAAAATAGTTAAGGACTCAATTACCCCCGAACAGCTTATTCCCCAAATTGAAATTGATGCAGAACTTAATCTTAGAAGTATTACTCCAAAATTTTATAAAATTCTGAAGAGGTTTGAACCCTTTGGCCCGGATAATGTGAATCCTATATTTTTTGCGGAAAGTGTTGTTGATAATGGCTATGGCAGAGTTGTTGGTTCAGGTGAAGAACACCTTAAGTTAAGCCTTGTGCAGGAGGAAGAACCATTTAATGTTTTTCCGGCAATAGCATTTAATCAGGCATCTCACTTCAACAAGATAAGTCAGGGCCGGGAATTCGATATTGCTTTCACTTTGGCAGAAAACCACTTCAGGGGAAGAACCACTATGCAGTTAAATATTAAGGATATTAAGGGTTGAAAGTCTAAAAGGGACAGGCACTTTCATAAGGGACAGGCACTTTCATAAGGGACAGACACCTTCCTTTATAATCAAAAAATCATCAATTAATTCTAAAAGGGACAGCGACCTTGTTGATTTAGGATTTACGATTTACGATTAAGAGTTCCCTTTGTGAAATCACAAAT
>CBFCXR010000031.1:0-19712 GCA_965602045.1 uncultured Bacteroidales bacterium
GAGAAGCAATTCTGAAAATATCATCTCGTTTTAAGACTCTTCCTGATTCATTATCAGCCATTCCAAAAGCTTTGTAGTATACAATTTTTCCATTTCTTGCAACCAGGGCAACAATACCTGGAATATGAGATCCTTCGACTGCTTCCAGGCACATGTCATCTATTCGTGCCAATCTTTCTTCAGACATTCCTACACTACTTGCAGCACCTTGCGTAAGTAATGGAGAAGTCTTAATTGATCTTGTCTGGGCAAAATTTGCCAGAGTATAGAAAGTTAAAAGGAGAACAAATAATTTTTTCATATTGCAAGTATTTATATTATGTTAAAATTTTTATGAGTTATATTGTTCTGTAACAGTTAAAAAGGATGAAGACACACAAACACTAACATAAAAGAATAGTATGTCTTTCAGGTCCTCGAGCCGACGTATTGATATGCTTATTCCTTTACAATCACTATTCTATATCTATTTATAGTATTGAGGCTTTTAAGAATACATAAATAAATACCTGAAGGATTACTACCTGAGTTCCATTTTACAACATGCTCTCCTTTTTGCTTGTCACCTTCTTCTAAAGTTGTAATATATTCACCGATGACATTATAGACTTTCAGGCTTACATAAGAAGGTTCAGATAAGGAATATTTTATATTCGTATAACTGTGCGCAGGATTTGGAAAACTATATAAATAATTCTCTGCTTTATTTGAATTGTTCATGAGAAACGATGGGTTGTCACCAATTGTAAATGTTCTTTTAACCAGTATCGACCATAAAGTATCCAGTTTTGTCCGTGCATAAATAGTTAATTCTTCGCCTTCTTCAGGCAAGGGTAAAGTCCCCCCATAATAGATTTTAATGGAACTGGAAGTAGCAAGGCTAAAATGCCCCGGATCGGTACTATCTGTTGTATAGCGTATCTGTGCACCTTCAGGAGCTATAAAACGCAATTGGAAATCTGTGGGTATGTATGAATTTTGGGTATTAAATTCAGGTTTATCAATATTTGGATAAGCTTCTTCTGTAACTGCTTCTTTAAAAAGATCTACTGTTCTTTCAGAAAAATACTTGGGAGCACCGGCATGATAAGATATGTTCCAGATGCCTTCATCCGCTACCACCCACCTTGTCTGATCAGCTATCAGGGCAGTGTCGATCTCATCGAATCCTTTTTGATATCTTTCAATACATGGTTTTGGTGTTAGTGCACCATCTTCAAATAAATGTTTATTGATGCGGCTAATCATAAGTTCTCTAAACTCTGGTGCTTCAAATAATGCTCCAAAAAAAGTGGTTGGACGCCAGTTCATTCCTGAAGTTTTTAAAGAAATACCACGTAATGTATATTCTGCATCCCATACTATAAATTGAAAGCCCTCCGAATTGGTTTTTCTTCGGGCACCCACCCAATTTTTGTAATCCCAATCGCCCGTTTCGGTAAAATAGTTAAGTAGAATATAGTCAATAAGATTTTCAGGGTCAAGCAACTTTGGGTATGCCGGGTTTGGTGTACCATCCGGGTTGTTTCCGAGCAATCTTTGATAAGCTGTGGTATCAGTGCTAACAGTGGCTGCAATATTTGCCATTTGAGACCAGGCAATAGTATCCCCTGCCTTAACATCTACATAATCTTTCAGAACATCGTAATCACTTGCTTTACCCCCCAAATTATCCCGCATACAGTTTTCATCCATGTATTCGCATAAATTATACATCCCCCAATACATCCCGTTAAGATAAACATGGACAAACCTGTTGTAAGCAGAATATTGTCCAAGAGCCCTCATGGAATTTTTCACAAAGGGATCTTTTAATTGAAGGCCCCACCGCCTATCAAAACCACCTCGGAGTATAAACCAGTCGTATTGTTCGGGCGAGCCTTTACCGAACAATTGTGCTTTTAATTTGGTAGGACCGTACTCTGCTTTAAAACCAATCCTGAACGATTGCTTAAAAGTCTTTGAACGATTCCTCGAGGCATTGCCACTAATTTTTACTGCACAATTTGATTGGAAATCAATCGGGTCATCAATTTCTCCCGGATTAAAATACTCAACCGATGCCGGACGATCCCATCCCTTGCCCAGGCCATAACCTGAATCACCCCAGTACGGTTCACCACAGTACATATAAATACCTCCTGAATCGGGGTGTGTACTTTTGGAGAAGAGATTGTCAATATCGCTGACAAGTGATATTACAGGCAAACTTTTCAATGATTCTTCAATTACTTTGCTGACCTCGGGCATATCTACAACATCTTGCTTCATGTCATAATTCGCGGGTACAAAAGCATCTGCACGCTCGTCCATCCATGTATCAGGGTATCCCGCAGGATTATTAGGTTGGCGTATCACGCTGTCAGTAAAAATATATGTTTGTGTAACCGTATTGCTTATATTATTGCCGGATACTGCAATGGCCCTTACAACTGTTGTGGTGTTTATGTTTATAGGTTCGGTATATAAGTTGCCTTTTAAAGTATCGGGTGTATTTGCATCGTTGGTATAATAAATATCCATGTTTTCATATTCACAAGATAAGGTTAAAAGAAACGGTGCATAAAAATACCCATGTTTGGTCCCGAAGGTCGGGGGAGGGGTATATAATCCGCTTGAGTCTGGGTTAGCGGCACCTGGAGTGGGCGTATTGAAATAAACATAGTTGCCAGATTGAAAGCCATATGAAATATCGTTAAACTGAACCGGATAAGCAGGAGTAAATACTGAATTAACCAGGGATGCCCCGGGATTACTCAGGGCCAAAAACTCACCTGAGCCTTTAAGTTTGAAATTGGTATGAAGCGAATCTTTTCCGGCAAACCTGTTTTTACCTGAAGCGAATATAATGATATACTCATTTGAATCAATTGTTATATCAGGGAATGGCCATTTAGAATAGGTCTCAGCATCATCAGTTAAAAACCATCCATCCAGGTTTATCGGCGATGCACTTGCATTATGTATTTCTATCCAGTCTGAATAAGTACTGTCTTCATCCTGAAGTGTATTATTATTTAAGGCCATAAATTCGCTTATGTAAAGACTATCCTGACTAAATAAGAAATTTAGCGGTAACAATAGCATTAACGATAACATTTTTAGATTAGAAATCCGGATTTTCATATAATAGTTTGATTAGTATTATTTTGATAATGATTACTTTAAATTATATATTGCCGCTAGATCGACAGTGCATTATTTTTGATTGCAATATACAAAATAATGGCTTAAATGCCAACAGGCAGGCATTAGTAGCGGACGCTTGAACCAGTATCCAGCATCAAGTATATGCCTTGAGGCTCATATCCAGACTTTTAATATTGTGAGTAATATCTCCAACAGATATATAATCTACTCCGCATTGTGCATACGCCCTGATATTCTTAAGTGTTATATTACCGGAAGATTCAACCTCATACTTCCCTTTAATCATCTTAACCGCTTCTTTGGTATCCTTTATTGAAAAATTATCAAGCATAATTCTGTCAATATTGCCTAATCTCAGAATTTCTTTAATATCACTTACATTTTTTGCTTCAATTTCAACCTTAAGCTTATTTTTTATTTTTTTATTATATTCTGTTGTTCTGGCTATTGCTTTGCTAATTCCCCCGGCAAAATCTGTATGGTTGTCTTTAATTAATATCATATCAAATAATCCTATTCTATGGTTTTCTCCCCCTCCTATTTTAACAGCTGCCTTTTCCAGCATTCGCATGCCCGGAGTTGTTTTTCTTGTATCCAGCAATTTTGCTTTAAATCCGGATATTTCATTTATATATTTATTTGTTTGAGTTGCAATTCCACTCATACGTTGCATAATGTTTAATACCAACCTTTCAGATTTAAGTAAAGCACGGGCCTTGCCCTCAACAGTAAAAGCAATATCTCCCGGCTTAATTCTGAGGCCATCTGTTAATAATTGTTCAAAATGTATGTCAGTATTAAATTTTCTGAAGACCATTTCAGCTATACTAACGCCTGCCAGTATCCCTTCTTCCTTAATTAATAATCTCGCTTTCCCCGAAGTATTCTCAGGTATGCAGGCAAGAGAAGTATGGTCACCATCTCCGATATCTTCAATTATTGCATTTCTAATAAAAACATCTAAATAATCACTCTCCATTTTCTTTCTCAATACGTAATTGACTAATATACGAAAAGTTGTCTTTTATCTTTACTAAAATCGTTATCCTGAATTCACCATCCGAAGTTAACAGATTACCAATTGCATATCTTGAAGATTCTTTACCTCCTTTGTGTAAAATATTAAAACCTTCAGGAGGATGTTTTTTGAAAAAATCTTCAATAATAAGTTTTGCCTGGTTTTTGCTATATATATCATCTTTATCTGATAATGCCAATTCAATATTGTTACTGAAATATTTTGCTAACTCACTTGCATTACCTTCTTTAATTGCAATTATTATTGCGTTGGGTATTTCATTGGATAATGAATATAATTCAGAACCCGTAAATAAGATTTGCAGAAAAATCAATGATACAACTAGTTTCATTATTTTCATTAATTAATAGATTATGTTTGTAATTAATTTTAATTAAAAATCATTATTTACATTTATAAAAATATTATATCTATTTCGAATAACAATGAAAATATATTTAATAAATGTTGGTAAAACAAATATAAGGTATTTAAATGAAGGTATATTAATATATGAAAAACGGATAAAGAGATATGTCCCTTTTGAAATCTATGATATTCCTGAATTAAAAAAGACAAAAGGCTTATCAATTAACAATTTAAAAGATTCGGAGGGCAAAAGCATAATAAAATATATTGAAAAATCAGATTATTCAATATTACTTGATAAAAAAGGCAAAGAGTTTGATTCTCCGGAATTCTCAGGTTATATTCAAAGATTAATGAATCGAAGCTTATCAACAGTTTATTTTTTTACCGGAGGAGTAAACGGATTTTCTAAAGATGTATATTCCAAAGCCGATGAACTTATATCTTTATCAAAAATGACATTTCCTCATCAAATGATAAGATTAATTTTCGCCGAACAATTATTTAGAGCTTTAACAATATTGAAAGGGGAGCCATATCATCATTAATTAATATTTCTATACTAGATTTGTATAAATTTAAATATATAATTTTAAAGTGATGAATTCAGGAAAATATTTACGGATATCTGTATTCACAATTATCATAGCTATTGTTTCCGGTATTCTTTTAAGCAAGATAAAATTCGGACAAAGGGATTTAATTAAATTCCAAAGAATATTAAATAATAAATTTTCATTTCTGGACAAGGAATATGATAAACTGAAAGGTGAATGGGAAATTACAAACCATAAGCAACTTTCAGAGAATGGAATAATCCTTCTTTTATATAAAAATGACAGCCTTGTCAGCTGGTCAGATAACTCAATTTCATTCAGTAATATTTTTAATAAATTTGATTATGATAATCCTCTTGTGTTTATATCAAATACTTATTATGTTGTTAAGACTTATGAACATGAAGATTATATGACAGTTGGTTTCATTAATGTAAAAAAAGAATATCCATATGAAAATAATTTCTTAAAGAACAATTATCATAATGACTTTAAGCTTCCCGCATCTGCTGAAATAGTTGCTGAAGGTATAAGTGGCACTAACTCTATTTATGATTGGAATAACCGGTATCTATTCACCTTGATTTTCAGTAATGAAACAAAATTTCCTGCATTAAAAAACCTGTTGCCTCCGTACCTTTACATGGTAAGCCTTTTGTTTATCCTGCTATACATCGCTGGTAAAATAAATAGTATTAATAACAAAAGCCGTAAAAACCAGGCAATATTTTTTACAGGTATAGTATTTCTTATCCTAAGACTAATTCAAACCAAATATCAGTTTCCGGTATCGGTTTACAAACTTGAATTATTTGGCCCAATGCCATTAGCCAACTCAAGTATTTTGCCATCTATGGGTGATATGCTGCTTAATACTATTTTATTAACTTTTATAATAATTAAGTTTAACAGAAATTTTTATTTTTCCAAAGAATTTATTTCCGGGAACAGGTTCAAACTAAATTCCTTACATATAATATTACTCATCGGACTGGTAGGGTATTTCTTTTATTTATTTCATATGTTCACTATTCTTATTTACGATTCTACTATTTCATATGAGGCATTTAAAGTCACAGGAATCAGTACATATAGTTTCATAGGCTTATTAATTTTCGCACTTCATTTTACATCCTTAATTCTGATCATTGATAAAGTATTTGAATTAAGCAAAAGAATCTATTCTTTGGAAAAATTGATATTGATTTTCTCATCAATACTGATCTCAGGATTTTTATTAGGTTATCTCATTAATTTTAAGGTAGATGTATATTCAATTCTATTTTTCTTCTTTATATTTATAATAGCAGGATTGCTAAAATACAGAAAGAATAAAATATACAATTACTCTTCCCTGGTTTTACTGGTACTGCTATTCTCGATATATACAATATATTTCACCGCGCATATAAGCCAAAAAAAAGAGCCTGACTGCATGAAGTTAGTGGCAGAAAATTTAGCCACTGAACACGATCCGGTTGCAGAATATTTATTAGAACGTACAAGCCAGAAAATAAGTTCAGATAAAAGATTGCTTGAATTATTAATAGATCTGAATTATAGCTCAAGCGATATAAACTCATACTTACAAAAAAAATACTTTACAGGTTTCTGGAATAAATACAATATGCGATTCATTGACTGCCGCCCTTTTGATAGTATATATTTTGAAATACCTGAGAAAAGGCAATTTCCATGCTATGAATTTTACGATGAGTATATAAAAGATGCGGGGATCCGCCTACCTAATTCAAAGTTTTATTACTTAGATAATTTAAACGGCCGTATTAATTATTTAGGAAAGTTAAAATATACATTACCTGATTCAACGCGGGAAATTACCCTGTTTATTGAGCTTGAGTCCAGGTTAGTCTCTGAAGAATTAGGATATCCTGAATTACTGTTAGACAGTAAATTCAGACAAAATACAATTCTAAATGACATATCTTATGCAAAATATTATAAAAACAGTCTTATTGCACAATCAGGTAATTTTCCTTATGCTCTGAATCTTGATGTATATGGCGCAACCAAAGAAAAACTTAATTTCCTGAATTTTGATAGTTCTGACCATTTAATTTATAATATTGATAAAGATAATACCATAATACTCAGCAAACCATCGGTAAGCTTTTTTAATTTACTGGTTTCATTTTCCTATGTTTTTGTTTTTTATTATTTACTTATTGCATCTACACTATTGATAATAAATTTTTCAAAGCTTGATAGAAGAATAGAATTTAATTTTAAAAATAAAATACAGTTTTTTATTATATCTGTTATATTTCTTTCACTTATACTAATAGGAGGTGGTACTATATATTTCAGTATCAAACAGTATAGAAAAAAACATAATGATAACCTGCGTGAAAAGATACAATCTGTTTATGTTGAACTTGATCATAAACTTGCCTATGAAGATATACTTACTTCAGAATGGTCAGCGGATAAATATGATAATCTTGATCAGTTACTTATCAAATTCTCGGAAGTATTTTATTCTGATATAAACCTATATAATCCTGATGGAGATTTGCTTGCAACTTCGAGGCCTGAAATATTTGAAAGGGGATTACAGGGAGAAAAAATGAATCCATTTGCATTTAAGAGGATGGTAATTGATAAACAGGCTGAGTTCGTTCATCAGGAAAATATCGGATATTTAGACTACCTGTCAGCCTATGTACCTTTTATTAATGTTGATAATAAGTTGCTGGCTTATCTTAATTTACCATATTTCACAAAACAGAATTTACTTAAAAAAGAGATTACAACACTGGCAGTAGCTATTATAAATGTTTCTATGTTATTGATATTATTAACAGTATCCATAGCTATTTTGATTTCAGGACAGATAACTAAACCTCTTAGTCTGATACAACAGAAATTCAGTGAATTTAAACTGGGCAAAAAATATGAACAGATCCGGTACAACAGGCGGGATGAGATAAGTAGCCTGGTGTCAGAATACAATAGAATGGTAAAAGAACTTGCCACAAGTGTTGAATTATTAGCTAAATCAGAACGGGAAAGTGCCTGGCGTGAAATGGCAAAGCAGATAGCACATGAAATAAAGAATCCGTTAACTCCTATGAAGTTAAGTGTTCAGCATTTAATGCGTTCGTGGAAGGATGGTGAAAAAAAATTTGGTGAACATATTGATAAAGTAGCAAATAATCTTATTGAACAAATTGATAATTTGTCTGCTATTGCTTCTGAATTTTCAAATTTTGCCAAGATGCCAAAAGCAATTAATCAGAAAATTAACATGGTTCAGAAAATTAATAATTCCGTTAACCTCTTTACAAATACAAAAAACATTGTTATTAAAACAAATTTCCACAACAACAAGAATGTACCTGTATTAGGAGATAAGGAGCAACTGTCACGCGTATTTATCAACCTGATAAAAAATGCTATTCAATCAATTTCTGAAGATATAAATGGTAAAATTGAAATAGAATTATTAAAAACAAAAAATACGGCTTTAATAAAAATCAGGGACAACGGAAAAGGAATACCTGACGAATTAAAAGATAAATTATTTATGCCTAATTTTACAACCAAGTCAAGCGGTATGGGATTGGGCCTTGCCATTGTGAAAAATATCGTTGAAAATTGCAGTGGCAGGATTGATTTTGAGACAGTTTTAGGTAAAGGCACAACGTTTACTTTAGAATTTCCTATATATAAGGAATGAAGATGTAAATTACTGTTTATTAATTATTTCATTACTTAGCAAATAAATTAATAATACATTGTGCTACAAGCATTTTGTTGATATGTTTATTCAACTTAGAATTAATTATTTTTTTATCTTTGGTTATAAGTTAACATAATAATCTCTCACTTTCATTGAAAAAAGCTTTTTTCATATCATTACTATTCATTATTGCCTGTCTCCCCCTAAATTCTCAGCAGATAGGAGGTGTGGTTAATTATTACCTTGAAGTTGATTCTGTTTTTAATGATACTATCAGGGTTGCTGGTACTACACAGTTAGATAGCTTTGCCGTAGGGGACTATGTATTGTTTATCCAGATGACAGGTGCTACAATTTACGAGATAGACGATTTTCCGCAAAGAATCGGATTATTATACGATGCAAGAAATTGTGGCAAATACGAGTTTCTGCAGATAGAAAATATAATTACTCCCCAGAATTACATTGTATTTACTTCATATTTTTTAAATGAATACGATAACGGTGAGAAGATCCAGCTTGTGAAAGTATATACAGGTGAAGAAATAACTGTCACATCAAATGTACAATCTGATCCATGGGATGGAGCAACAGGGGGGATAGTAGCTATTATGGCTAATAATAAGCTTACACTGGAGGCGAATATTGACGTGAATTATCAGGGGTTCAGGGGTGCTGATCGTGAAGATGACTATATAGGTGGATGCAGAACTGATACTGTCCCGATGGATACTTGTTATTTTCCTTCAACCCAGTTGAATAAGGCCGGGAATAAAGGAGAAGGGATAATAAACAACAGTTTTACCCTAAGAAAAGGTGCAGGTAATGCTTTAAACGGAGGTGGCGGTGGAAACGGTAAATATTCCGGAGGAGCCGGAGGCAGTAGCTATGGAAAGGGGGGAGACGGAAGTCATCAGGATGCATCCTGTAGTTCTGACCTGGTATATGCACAGGGAGGCTTTACTGCATACCCCTTTTATGCTGATACTATAAATAAAGTAATTTTCGGCGGAGGAGGCGGAGCAGGAACCATGAATACGGATTCGAACAGAATAGGAACACGTGGGGGGAATGGAGGAGGAATTATTTTTATCCTTGCAGATACATTAATAGGCGGTGACCATTCAATAACAGCACTGGGAGAGGATGTGCCAGGTATTGCAACTGCCGGTGCCGGAGGCGGAGGCGGTGGTGGAACTATATTGCTGGATATTGCAAACAGCGATTATAAATTATTTCTTTCCGTTAAAGGTGGCGCAGGAGGGGATATAAATACAGGATGTGACGGAGCAGCCGGTGGAGGCGGAGGAGGCGGTGTTATATTGCATTCGGGGATTTCTTTGCCAGATATTCTGTATGATACAACATATGCCGACGCAGGTGAACATTATACATGCACTAACAAGATTGCATTCGACGGTTTACCAGGTATAATTCTTCCTAACCTTATTTTACCTCTTAATGGCTTCCTGTTTAATAATATTTATGGTATTGACACAATATGTGAGGGCCAGATCCCGGGTACTATTACCGGCAGCCAGCCCAAAGGCGGTGATGGCAGTTTCTCTTATCAATGGATTCAAAGCGAAGATGGTCAAACCTGGACCTCAGGCCAGGGTACAGAGGATTTACTTTCATTTTCACCTAATGCTCTAGACACAACTACTTATTTCAGGAGGGTAGTTACATCCGGCCATCCTATTTATGAGGATTCAACTGTTATTGACTCAGGCAAAATGATCGAAATCTATGTATTTCCCTTAATAAAGAATAATGATATATTTGTTACCGATACAATATGTTACAATATAATTCCGCAAAAACTAACCGGAGGGACATTGTCCGGTGGTGATGGAACATATCAGTACAAATGGGAAAGAAGCAATAATCTCCTTAGCTGGAATGAAGTATCATCAGATTCTGCATTTTTTGAAGAAGCCCTTACTGAGACTAAGTATTACAAACGAATTGTAACATCAGCAAAAGTTTGTACTGATACCAGCGAAACAGATACTATTACGGTACTTCCGTCAATTACTAACAATGAATTTATTACATCCGATACTGTAATCTGTGAAAATAACAGTCCCGGTAAAATAAATCCTAAAAATCCGTTAAACGGAGACGGGAAATACTCCTATAAATGGCTGAAAAGTATAAACTATGGGCAATCATGGACTGAAATGCCGGATACTGATTCGGTCATTTCCCCGGATCCCTTGGCAGATACTACGTTATACAGAAGAATTGTCTACTCGGGTAATGATAATGCATGCATAGATACCTCGGATATCAGGTCAGTAAATGTCTTACCGTTAATAAATTCAAATTCTATATTAACCGACTCAATTAAATACTGCGCCGGCGATATGCCGGAGATAATAACCGGTTCGTCACCCGGTGGAGGTGATAATATTTATAGCTATAAATGGCTCAAAATGACTGAATCTGAATGGTTTGAAATTACAGGTGAGCAAGGGATAAGTTACATTCCTTCTGATATTTTTGAAACAACAACTTCAATCACACGAGTTGTATTATCAGGAGATAACTTTGCGTGTAAAGATACTGCAGATCTAATATCACTGGAAATAATTCCGTATATAATTAACATACTGGATTTGGATAGCCAGTCAAT
Source organism: uncultured Bacteroidales bacterium (assembly GCA_965602045.1). Taxonomy (GTDB): domain Bacteria; phylum Bacteroidota; class Bacteroidia; order Bacteroidales; family UBA10428. The sequence goes on from CBFCXR010000031.1 coordinate 11,436, forward strand.
TTGCGAAAACGATGTTCCTTCTGAATTCATTGGTAGCTCAGCATCCGGAGGTTCAGGCAGCTTTATTTATGAATGGTTATCGCAGGAAGAAGGCCAGGAATGGGGCACAGCACCCGAACCTAACAATGGCATTTCATACCTCTCCATACCTTTATCAGCAACTACATTCTTCGCAAGAAAAGTATCTTCGGATATTTGCAGTGACATAAGTGATACTGTAAAAGTGACAGTCTATAAATTAATTAAAAACAATAATATACTTGGAGGCATTGTTCAATATACCTGCTTTAGCGATAATAAGTTATTGAGTGGCACCCTGCCTGAAGATGGTAAACCTGATGATTATGAATACAAATGGGAAAGTGCTGATAACTTACCAGCCTGGAATCCTGCTACCGGTGAAACTCCAAATAATCTGCAAATTTTTGAAACTTCAGGACTGGCTGACAGTATTTACTTCAGGAGAATTGTATTTTCTTCGGCAACAAACAAAGAATGCAGCGACACCAGTGAACATATTAAAATATTAATTAATGAGCTTCCTACGGCTGATATAATAAGTTCACAGGATACATTATGTTACGGGGATAGTGTTTATATTAAGTTAAACGTTGATGGGATCCATAGTCCGTGGGATGTTACAGTAGGTTCAGACATAACAAATGCAACCAAATTTAATATCGTATCAAATTATGATTCAATTCCTGTTACTTTATATAATTCTGATATTATTAAGTTGATTTCCGTGGTAGATGACAGTTCCTGTTATGCTGATACTGCGTTGAGTGAAGGATTAGTAAATGTAAAAGTATATGAAATTCCGGATGCATATGCAGGTGATGATACCGAAGTTTGTGGACTAGAATATGTTTTAGATGCGGTTAAAAGTATTGATAATTCAACAGGCTTATGGTATACAGCAAACGGCATATTTAATCCGCCGGATAGTCCGACTTCAAATTTAACAATGAACAGCTATGGCATTGCTACTATAACATGGACTGAGACTAACTGGCATTGTGCTGATTCAGAGAATATTCAGATCATATTTTATGAGCCTCCAGAAATACCTGACGCCGGAGATGATCAATCCCTTGCATTCGAATTCACTACTGAACTGGATGCCCTGCCTCCATTAATAGGATTTGGTATGTGGACAATTCGTTCCGGTAGCGGCAGTTTTGATAATGATACACTGCCAAATACCATAGTAAGAAACCTGGATTACGAAAACATTTTGAAATGGACGGTTCAAAATGGGGTATGTCCGGCTGTTTCTGACAGCGTAAATATTATTGTAGCCCCTCTTGCAGTTGTAAAAGGTTTCTCCCCTAATGGCGATGGCTTTAATGATGAATTTATTATAGAAATAGATAATGTCGAATCAATAGAAATACTAATCTTCGACCGTCAGGGCCATATCATATTTGAATCAGATACTTACGGGGAAGATAACTTCTGGGACGGGAAAAATGATGCCGGAAGGGAGTTACCGGAAGGTACGTATTTTTATATTCTTAAAGTTAAAGTCGAAGGAAAAGACCAGGTAATAATAAGAAGTTATGTTGAACTAATAAGATAAATGAAATATATATTACATATATTATTAATTTTTATAACATTAAATACTCCAGGGCAGGACAAATCAGTACTCTATAGCCAGTATTTATATAATGGATTAGCTATAAATCCGGCATATGCCGGCAGTAATGAAGTACTTACCATTTCTATTGCTACAAGAAATCAATGGATAGGTCATGAAGGAGCACCAAGTAATCAAACATTAAGCGGTCATGTTCCGCTTAAAAACTCAAAAATCGCGCTTGGCTTTACACTGGCGCATGAAAAAATCGGAGCCAGAAATTATACCGGTACTTTTTTAAATTATGCTTATAGAATCCGGCTGCCCGTTGGCAAGATATCCATGGGTTTTAAAGCAGGTATTACGTCAGGTAATTTAAAAATTCAAGGCCTGGATTATGATCCTGCCTTTAGCGATATAACTCAAAAATATTTGCTGCCTAATGCAGGAATTGGATTTTATTATTATACTGACAGATTCTTCGCAGGAACATCAATACCTTTTCTATTAGGTTATGAAGATGGTGGAGAAAACTCAGGAGTACAAACTTATCATGATATTAAAAGATATAGTTATTATTTAACAAGTGGTTATACTTTTGTCCTCGATAGTAAATGGCAAATTCAACCTTCTTTTCTTGCCAGTTACGAAATTAGTTTAAAATATAACCTGGATATCAGCACAAATGTGATATATACGGATTTATTAAGAGCCGGAATAACATACAGGACAAATCGTTCAATTATTCTATTGTTTAGCTATAAAATTAATTACCAGTTTAGAGCAGGAATTGCTTATGACTATGGTTTTGGTGAAATTAATGAATACAATCAAAGCGCATTTGAACTATTTTTACAGTATGAATTCGGTTATAAAGTAAAAGTGCCGGATTTAAGAGATTTTTAATATGATGGGACTAACATCTAAAATATATTTTTTTATTCTGTTACTGCTTTTTAATAATTTATCTGTATTAAAAAGTCAAAGATCATATAATATAAAAAAGCTACCTTTTAACACAACTTTATATAGTGAATATGCCCCGGCATTTCTCAATGGGAGTCTTATATTTTGCTCAAACAGAAAAAAGGAAGTTATTTCGGTTACAACAAATCAAAATAATGAATACCTGATAGATTTATATTTAGTAAATCCTAAAGGTGAAAATAAATGGGAAGAAGCGAAGTTGTTTTCAAAAGAATTAACCGGTAAATCGGTTGCGGGACCTATGACATTAAATAGAGAAGGAACAACCTTGTACTTCACAAAGACCAAAAATATTATTAACAGATCTGACGTTGATACGAGCAAAAATTATTTTGGAATTTTTATTGCTGATCTTGATAGTACAACATGGGGTAACATAAGACCATGGGAACATAATCCTGACACATTTAATTGCGGATACCCATTTTTAAGTAATGATGGTAAGATTTTATTTTTTAGCTCAAATATGCCCGGCGGATATGGCAGGTATGACATATATACCTCTGAAATAGATGCTAATGGCAATTTCTCTGAACCAAAAAACCTGGGTAACACAGTAAATACTGCGGGAAGTGAAGTTTACCCGTTTTACCATTCAAGCGGACGCCTGTATTTCTCGTCAGATGGCCATGGAGGAAGAGGGAAAATGGATCTATTCTTCTCTGAAGACTCTGAAGACGAATGGACAGAGCCTGTAAATTTGCAGGCCCCTTTTAATACAAGGTACAACGATTTTGGATTAATTATTAATTCAACTTTAGATACAGGTTATCTTTCAACTGACCGATACGGGTCTGATGATATCCTGAAATTTTTTACCGGCTTACCTACATTTACTGACTGTAATCCTCAAAAAGAGGATACCTGGTGCTATAGAATTTTTGAAGAAGGAAGTATAGATATTGATACAACTACTTTTGAATATGAATGGGATTTGGGAAGAGGTACAAAAATAAGAGGATTAGAAGCTTATCATTGTTTTGACGAGCCAGGATCATATATCATTAAACTTAATGTAATAGATACTCTAACAGGGGACATACATTTTAATGAGGCAACATACACATTATTATTGGAAAAAACAGAACAGCCATATATAAATGTTGTTGATACAGGTTTTATAAACAGAGAAATAAGCATGGATGCTTTGCAGACTAATTTGAAAAATTTTAATGTTGACAGATATATCTGGGACTTTGGTGATGGTATTAGAACAAAAAATGAAATCGTCAGCCATACTTACAAAAGGCCAGGTATATATACAATAAAATTAGGAGTTATTAATAAATCAACTGGTGAAAATACCCTGCCCGATAAAAAATGCGTCTCAAAAAATATAATTATTTTACGCAGAAGAAATCAATAGAATATTTTACATAGTTGATAAACTTTTAATATCTTTATTTTGCAGAGAAACTAAATATTATATATTTATAAATTAGGCAACAATTAAAGAAATACTCTGACATAGATTTATGAAAAATATTCTTATTATCTTTCTTATATTATTTACCTGCCGAATTACTAATGCCCAACCTGTACCTGCTGGTGATGAAAATATTCCATACCTGATGACTTTCGGGGCAAATTCAGAAACCTCATGGGGAGATGACGATTTCTCTCAGACATTCTTTTTCTCAATTCCCAAAGATTTTAATCAACCTGTATATATTAGAATTTATGATGCTAATATTGGAGGTAAATTTGATGAAATAAATGGAATATGGGATACAAAAACTACATACTCCGTATATGGAGGAAAAGAATGCTATACTCATAAAGACGCAACGGAAACTCAACCTACAGGAAATTACAAGAGTGGCAATCTTCTGGCAGTAAAAACTTTTGGAGAGGACTTGCAATATGATAATAGTTGGTATACATTCGGCCCTTTCAATCCAACCGAAGGTGAATATGTTTCAAAATTTGATGCCCATATAATAAAAATAATAGCTGATGGTATAGCGGGTGATGATGGCAACTTATACCGGTATTACCTGAGCATAAAGCCAAATGAAAATAAACCGGTTGAAGGAGGTAATGCATTTGCATATGAGTATTCATTCAGATTATATAATGATCCGAACGAAGTCTCACATATTTATCCTTATGTAGATGATAGAACAATTAGTGTTAAATTGTCAAATTTCGACTGGGATAACGATGGATATATTCGTACAGTATCTGTTGCAAGAAAAGGTCAGTTAAGTAAAGTATCAAATGAAGATGTATGGGTTGAAGATGAATTTAAAATATTCGAAGAAGAAAAAAACACTTCCCTTGATATACAATTTATAAAAAGCAAATCTCCTGTTGTAAAAAATAATAACGTAGTTGTAAATGTTAGAAATCAATATGGAGAATTGCTTCCTTTTTACGTAATTCCACTTGGTGGTGTCCCTAAATACAAATTCGGTATCCGTGTAGAAAAAGAGTAGTTCTTAAATCTATAGTCATGACAAAAAAATTGTCAATTAAAAGTCTGGTTTCTATATTGGCACTGTTATTAATCTCGCATCTTTCAATAACTCAAAACTATAAATTTAAGAATTTCAACATCAAAGAAGGAATTTGTCATCCGTTTGTTTATACTATTAACCAGGATTTAAACGGTTATATATGGATAGGGACAGGCGAAGGATTGTGCAGATTTGATGGTTTTGAATTCAGTAACGAAGTTATATCTGACCTGATTGCCAAAGATGTAGCTAATATAAGTTATAAAGATAGCAAGGGTGATTTATGGTTTGGATTTAATGATGGTACAATCTGTAAATATAACGGTACTACATTTGAAATTATCAAGGCTGTTAATGAAATTAAAAGTACAATTACAAATATTGTTGAAATTGATAAAAAAGTAATATTAGTTTCAACTTTAAATGATGGATTAGTCTTAATAGCTGATAATAAAGAAATTGCAAGATTCGATGACGAATTAAAAAATAAATTTATTTCTTCGGTAAATTATCTTGACGATAAACTTTTTTTAGGTTCACATGAAGGTCTTTCAATCTATGATTTTAAAGATTATTCTAATACTCCGGTTTTCAGATATTCTGTTAACGAATTATCATATAAAAAAATTCAGGTTATTAAAAAATGTATCAATTCTGATGGTTTTTGGATTGGTACTGAAGATGATGGTTTGTATCATTTTTCATTTGAAAGTAATGACTCATATGAATTAATTAAAGTAGGTGAAAAGCTCAATATAGCAAATAAAAACATTCAGTCAATTATTGAAGATTCAAATAATAATCTTTGGCTGGGCACATTTCGCAGTGGAACTTATAAGCTGGAAAATCCAGAGGCATCTTATAATTATGAGAAAATAACAAATTATAATAAGAATAACGGGCTTACAAGTGATTTTATCAAAAATATATTTGAAGACCGTGAAGGAAATATCTGGATTGCTACTTACGGAGAAGGATTAGCAACCTTGTTAAATGAGGCTTTTGCATTTTACTCATACCCAAATAAATACATTAACAACAACATTCTTTCAATTTGTGCCAAAGACGATGTATTATGGCTTGGCGGAGAAGCCGGTTTATTAAAAGTGGTTAGTTCACAAAACACTACAAATAAGATATTCAATAAATCAAACGGTTTGCCGGAAGATATGATTACCGCGCTATATATTAATAAAAATAATCTCTGGATAGGTACTAATGAGAACGGTTTATATAAAATGAATATTCGTACTGAAGTAATATCACGATACCCATACCCGTCAAATTCATTAGGAAAATCTGTAAACTCAATTGCAGGTAATGCTGAAGATTTATTCCTGGCAACTAAAGATGGTATATATTCTTTTAATCTTAAGGATAATACCGTACTTCACTACACAACAATTAAAGGGCTCCCCCATAATGATATTGAAAGGGTTTTTCTTGATTCGGAAAACAGGCTCCTCTTTGCTTCCAGGTCTAATGGTATATATGAAATTGACATTTTTGGAGAGGTTAACGAAATATGCGCTGTTAAGAACATGGAGCTGGAATTTAATTCTATTACACAGGATAATAACGGAGATATTTGGGCATCTACTTATGGTTCAGGGGTATTTCATTTTAGTGCCGACACTGTAATAAATATAACAGATAATGACGGACTAAAATCTGATTATTGTTATAGTATAATATCGAGTGATAGTCTTTATGTTTGGGTTGGACAGAGATTAGGGATAAGCAGGATAAATATAAAAGATAATAAGGTATATGTTTATGATGTGGAAAAAGGCATAACCGGGGACTGTAATCTTAATGCAGTATTCAAGGATAATTCAGGAGTCCTGCATTTTGGTACAACTCAGGGATTAGTGAATTATGATCAATCGATAGACAGAAAAAATATTGTCCCGCCAAAAACAAATATTACAAAGGTTATTATTTCTGATAAAGTATGTGATTTTTCTAAAGATATACTTCTTCCATATTCTGCCTATAAATTACGTATTGATTATGCAGGTTTGAATTACAGGGATCCTGATGTAGTCGTTTATCAATATAAACTGGACGGGTATGATTTGGAGTGGTCCGAGATTACCGATTTAAAATATGTTATTTACCCGCGTATCGAAGACGGGGAATACACATTTTTATTAAGATCTTATAATGGCGATGGTTTTGCAGAAGAAAAACCTACTTCTTTTAAACTAAAAATTAAGCTGCCTGTCTGGAAAACAGCATGGTTCATATCCCTGGCAGTTTTACTGGTTATTTTAATTGTATATCTGTATATTAAATTAAGAGAACGCAAGCAAAAACAATTACAGGAATACCTGGAAAGAAGTCTGGAAGAAAGGACCAAAGAAGTTGTTGAACAAAAAGAGGAGATAGAAATTAAAAACAGAGACATTACTGATAGCATTAATTATGCACAAAGGATTCAGGCAAGCATACTACCTCCAACCAGAAAACTACAGGAAAATTTTTCCGGTTCGTTCGTTTATTATCTCCCCAGAGATATTGTAAGTGGTGATTTTTACTGGTTTGATAAAATCTCATCCAGAAAATTTGTTATTGTTTGCGCTGATTCAACAGGACATGGTGTGCCGGGGGCCTTTATGTCAATGATTGGCACCACCCTTATTAAAGATATTTGTTTAAGAGAAGGTGATAAACCTCCTTCGTCAATACTCAGAAGTCTTGATATTGAATTAAGAAGTACTTTAAATCAGAATATAGAAGTGGGAAAACCAAATGACGGGATGGATATAGTTGTATGTGAAATTGATTTAAAGACCAATTATCTGAGATATGCCTCTGCAATGAGACCAATGATAGTATATAAGGATAGTGAACAAATATATATTAAAGGAAGCCGTAGCTCAGTAGGGGGACATTATGATAAAGCTGACAAAATTTTTGAAGATCAGGGATTGCAACTTACTAAGGGAGATTTGATTTATATGTTCTCAGATGGATATCCCGATCAATTCGGAGGTACAATAGGTAAAAAGTATAAAATGGTTCGACTTAAAAACTTACTTAACGACATTCATGACAAAACCATGGAAGAACAATATAACTATGTTAAGAGTACATTTAGTCTATGGAAAGAAAACTATCCGCAGGTAGATGATGTGCTCTTTATGGGTATACGGTTATAATTTCATTATTTATAGACCCCCATTTTCAGCATCGATATTTCCTTATTATCCAAATGCCTCCATTTTCCCCTTGGCAGGCCTTTTT
>CBFCXR010000032.1:0-19688 GCA_965602045.1 uncultured Bacteroidales bacterium
CTTTGTTGAAATTATTAACAGCCTTATAATATTTCTTTTTTGCTATATTAATTAAGCCCTGTAAATAGTAAAACTCAGTTTCAGCAGGAAATTTTTTAATCGCTTCGTCTACCAACCTTGATGCTTCCTTGATATCATTCATCTGATAATAAATGTTAATTCTTTTCTGTAATGCTTTAATATTATCCGGATATTGTATCAGGGCACGATCGACTTTTTCTAAGGATTTTTCAAAATCGGAGTTTTCCAATGCTTTATCTGCTTCCTCCAAAAGAATATCTATTCTGGAGCTTTCTTGTGTTAAAGCTGTTAGGCAAGCCGTAAATATAATCAGGACTATTAAGAATGCTTTCATGTAAAGTATTAAACTACACTATAAAAATAACAATTCTAATATAAAAATTATGATCTAGTATGACAATAATACTAACAGTTATTTTATAAACTTCATAAAATTTTTATACAATTTGAATGAATATATTACTGAAAGTATATTTTCGATACATAGTTTATTTAAATTTGCATCATAAATATAAACCGGATCTCTAGATTTGTTTCTAACTAAATAGTAATATAATAGTTGACGCTGTGAGGTATAAATCAGCTTTATTCATTTTATCGGTAGTATTCAATACTATTACTCCACAAAATTCTATTTCTGTTAATGGATTGATATTAAATAATAAATTCAAACATGTATACCTTGAAGAATTATTAACATCTACAATTGTTGATACTTCTGCAATAGATGAAAACGGAAAATTTTCATTTTCCACATTAATGGACCACCCGGATTATTATAGATTAAGCTTTGACAAAACCAGTTATGTTATGTTGATACTTCAACCTGGGGAGGAACTAGTGATTGAAATTGATATGAATAACATGGAAGAACCAAAAGTTAACGGATCATCCAATACTGAAAAACTTTACAGCACATTATTTAACTTGAAATCATTTGAAGAAAAGATAAAAGAATACTCTCAGAAAATAAAAGAAGAGAAGGAAGAGTACCTGAAAAATTTTATTCTGAAAAATTCCCGGTCATTAACTACCCTTTATTTTATTGAGCAATTAGATATGAACAGGCATTTTGATTTATATGAACAACTCTCGAATAACTTACTGGAGGCCCACCCGGATAATCAATTTGTTAAGAGTTTTGCACAGAGAGTAAATAAAACAGGGAGCCTTCTGATTGGAAGAAGTGCACCTGAGATCATTTTACCCGATGAAAAAGGAGAGATTAATACCCTGTCATCACTGAAAGGAAATATTGTGCTTATTGATTTCTGGGCAGCATGGTGCGGCCCCTGTCGCAAAAATAATCCTCATTTAGTAGAATTATATAACAAGTACAATGAAAAAGGTTTTGAAATATTTAGTGTTTCACTTGACAAAGATCGTGAATTGTGGATAAGGACAATTAAGGAAGATAAATTAAACTGGACTAATGTTAGTGATCTGAAATTTTGGAACTCAAAGGTTGTATCCCTATATGGATTTCAAAGCATCCCATTTACTGTTCTAATTGACAAAAATGGAAGAATAATTGCATCCGGCTCATGACATTTTTTCAAAGCCCGGCAACAAAATTAAAGGAATTACTGAACTAAAAAATATACCCGGAAATAGATTATTACTTCTTAGCCAGTTTTTTCAAATCATCTTCAAGAAAACCATCGGGATGTTTGTTATCTATCTTGTGATAGTTAAAGTAATAAAAATTTGCATCACCTGCCCCAATAATTACCTTGTAACATCTTGCATTTAATTTTGTTCCTTCCGGCCCGACCTTATGCAGGAAAACAACATTTTTATCCCGGTCTTTTATAACTTGTTCAATTTCTTCTTTTGTTACAATCCTGAACTTGTAGGGATAATTTTTCTTTATTCTTGCTGCTGAATTAATTTCTTTTGCGAGCTCATTTTCAAGTATATATAGAGTTTTAGTTTTAATATCTTTTATATTATCGTTATAATGTTTGAATACATTTGCTGATACAATTTCCGGACGTTCTTGGATAAGTTTCGCATGGTTTTGTATAAAACGAACCAGAATACCCAGTTTGTACCCGTAATTTTCTTCTTCAACATTATAATATGCAACAGGTACAGATGCAATATCAGGCATTTGATTCATTCGAAAATAATCTCCACCCAGTGATAAATGTATAAACCTGTATTTAGCATCTGTTTTATCATGTTCAAAACTAACCTGGGTCATATATAAAAAAGAATATTTCGGGTCAAATCTCTTTTCTTCAAACTCTTTGAATGAGATGAAATCATAGTCTGTTATTTCCCATTCCTGCTTCATCACAGTTTTGATAACATAATTATATTCCAAAAGTGGATTATTGGGAAGAACAACAAGTGTTTTGGTGGTAAAAAATGCATTAATATCTTCTCTGGTAGGGATATAATCCTGTGAAGATACTGATATGGCTAAATTAGCCGCCAGTAATATTAAGATTGTCTTTTTCATACCTGTAAATTTTAATTTTAAATGTTCGTATGGAACATACAAGGGTGTCCCAAATGCCTTTCTTTTGTCTTTCTGAGTGAAAGGAAGAATCTGCAACATTTTGGTTCTGAGATTCTTCACTATTATTCAGAATGGCAATTATTTAATTATTCAAGCTTATAGGTCAGCCCCAATGTTTCATGGCTCGTTATTATTAGAAAAATATAATGGATTTCTTTCATTGAATTTTCTTACATATAGAAATTTTAACTGTTTTTTCTTTCTATTTCTGAGTGTAACATATTCATCATGTAATTCCGGATCTCTCATAAGCAAGACTTCCACACTGGCAACATCATATTCCAAAACTTTACCGGTTTGAAAGTCCAGTAAATATTGACGCATTTCTGTTGTTGTATTTCCGCCGGGTCTTCCTCCATAAGGATAATAACGATAGTCGTAATATGAATAAGGATAATAATTGTTGTTATAAGTGGTGTGATTAGCTACAAAATGACAAATACTCCCAACTATTGTGATTCTGTAAAATCCATTATTTATTCTGATGTATAGAATTCCATTTCGTGAATAACCCCAGATTTTCTTAGTTGGTATTTTCTGTTTCATTCCGAAATTATCATAGTAGTATATTTCTTTAAGTTCTAAAACCCTGTTAAAAAACAATTGATCATCGTATCCAACTGAAGTTAGTATTCTTGATTTTGGCACAGGACTGTTCTTCTTAACTTGCTCAAAATTCGCAAAAATGCCTTCATTGAATTTAAACTGGGGAGTATATTTTAAAGTATTGGACGAATCAGTTTGACCAAATAAAAAAGAATTAATAAAAAAAAATATTATTAAACTGTTAGTATAATGCATTTCTTTATGAGTGAACCGTACGTAGTCTTATAACAAATTTACTTTTTTATTTATAAACCCTAAAGTAATAACGACAATAATAACAAATATATTTTTGGGATGAGATTATTTTTCAATTATTAATCTTTATATGTGTTATTAATACTATTTTCATTCAAATATTTTAACTAAATTTATATTATATTAAAAAAATCATGCTTAATTATTAATAAGTAGAAATTGAAATAATGAGATGGATAAAAAATCTGATAGATTCATATACCAGTAAGTTTTTCAATAGCTTAGAGATAAATATAGTAAACAAGATAATACTTATCTATTTTATTAGTGTGATATCTTTTATTGCTTTTATTGTTTTTGGTATTATTGCAGTTTTAAACACATATTATATTTTTTCAATACTTCTTTTTTCCATATTAATAATTATTATATTAAACTTCTTTTATTTAAAAAGAACGTGGAAACATAATCTATGTGGTTATATACTGATTTATTCGGTTAGTGCAGTCTTTTTGATATTACTTTTAACAGGAGGAACATATGGTACAGGTTATTTATGGTTATATTGCTATCCTGTACTGGTAATATCAATACTGGGTTCTAAAAAAGGAGGATATTTTTCAATTGGATTTTTCCTGGCTAGCCTTGCAATTATGATAACTCATAAATACCTGCTGGTAAATATTGAGTATGATATAACTTTCGCTGTAAGATTTCTGAGTACATATATAATAATTTTTTTGATAGTGTATTTTTATGAGTTCCAGAGGAATTATAATTATAATAGGCTGGTTAGATCAATACTTAATATTAAGGAAGAAATTAATAAGAAAGATGATTTTATCTCTAAACTATCACATCAGATAAGAACCCCTCTTAATAATATTACTATTATTTCAAACCTGGTAGACAGAAACAAACTTGACTCTAAACAAAGAGATTTGTTTGATACTATAATTGCATCGTCAAATAACCTGGTTAATATAGTTAACAATATTGCTAAGGTCTCAAATATAAAATTAGTAGATGAAGTTGTTACAAAAGTGAAATTTAATTTGTATGAAACCGTTAACAACACGCTAATATTATTTAGGGATCAATATGGAAGTAAGTTAAATCTTAACTTCACATTTTCAAAGAGAATAAAAAATATATTGATAGGTGATCCTATTCGAATTAAGCAATTATTCATGAATATTATTGAAACTGTTATTAAAGTTCATAGTGAGAAAAGAATAATAATTGACATAGAAATTGATATTAGAAAAGAAACTGAAAAAAAAGTAGAATTATTATTTAATATAAAACTTCCTTTATTATCTCTCCTCAAAGATGATTATGGTAATTACTATGTTCAATCTGACAAGAAACAGATAGATACTGAAACAAATGAAATTATTGACAAGTATTTAGACTTTATTATAGCTAGAAGAATTATAGCTGCTCAAAACGGGGAACTGGAAGTTAATAATGATAAAAAACAAACCATAATTTCATTCTTACTTAAATTTAATAAGGACATTGAAAAAGCGGAATTACTTAAAAAAGAAGAGGTTAACATAGATGCTAAGGATTTATTAAAAACTCATAAGAAGGTTGATTTAAAAGATTCAAACGTACTGTTAGTGGAAGATAATGCTGTAAACCAAAAGATTATTTTATTAAGTTTGAAAAACAACGTTAGGAATATTGATGTTGCAAACAATGGCAAGGAGGCATTGGATAAGTTTGGTAAATCAAAGTATAATTTAATATTAATGGATATACAAATGCCCATAATGAACGGTATTATAGCAACAAAAAAAATCAGGGAACTGGAGTTAAGTACAAATACTCAAACACCTATTATTGCTATCACTGCAAATGCTCTGTCAGGAGACAGAGAGGCATGTATCGCTTCAGGAATGAATGATTATATAAGTAAACCGTTCCAGGCGGAAGTACTAATTCAGAAAATGAGAATACTACTCGAAAAAGATTTCTAGGAACATTAATGTCATCCTTCATCATAGATCAAAGATTGGCTTTCTTAACGTTATTGATAATCAATGATTTATTAGTCTTGCGAATATCCTTATTTTAACATTATTCTATTCCGAATTGATTTTGAAACCTATTACTAGTATGTCATCTACCTGTTCAAGGTCACCTTTCCATTTTAAGATGCTATTTTCAAGGTATTCATGTTGTTTTGACATAGGTAATTGATGAATTGTCAGCAGAAGGTGCCTGAATCTTCGGTACTTAAGCTTCTTACCTTCAGGTCCGCCAAATTGGTCAGCATAACCGTCGGAAAATATATAAATTATATCTCCATTTTCTATTGGAATTGTATGATTTTTGAACCCATATGATTTAAAGTCCTCACTTTTATCAAGGCCTACTGAAAATCTGTCGCCTTTAAATTCATGTATTTTGTTATCCCTGATTAAATACATCGGATTTAATGCCCCGGCAAATTCAAGTACCATTTTTTTCCTGTTGAAAGAACAAAAAGCTATATCCATCCCGTCTCTAAGGTTCATATTTTCAACATCCTGAAAAATCTTTTGAAAATCAGCATTAAGATGTGCTAATATTTGAGACGGCTGTTTAATCCTCTCAATATTTGTAATATTTCTAAAAAGTTCAAAACCAATTATCGACATAAAAGCCCCGGGAACTCCATGTCCGGTACAATCAATAGCAGCTATGAATGCTCTGTCACCAGTTTTGTTTATCCAGTAGAAATCTCCACTGACAATATCTTTTGGGATATGCAAAATAAAGGAATCAGGGAAAATGGATTTAAATAATTTACGAGGCGGCATTAATGCGGATTGTATTCGTTTTGCATAATTAATACTATCCATAATATTCTTGTTTTTTAATGCAAGCTCTTCTTTTTGATCTAAAATCTTTTTTGCATTGCTTTCTCTTTCTTTGTTTTCTATCCTTAATTTATTAATTTTTTTATAACGGTATATTGAGAATAATAAAATGAGTAATACTAAAGTTCCTGAGTATAAAAACAATGCCTTATTTGATCTCCATATTGGGGCCATAATAATAATTTTCAATGACTTACCCTTATTATTCCATGTCAGATCATTATTTGAACCCTTAACCTGAAAATTATATTTACCGGGAGAAAGATTTGTAATATTTACAAAGTTTTTGTTTCCATTATTAATCCATTTTGGATTACCACCTGCTTTATATATTGCATATTTATATTGGTTTTTTCCGGGGAATATAAAATCAAGAGCCGAAAATTCAATTGTGATATATTTTCCTGTTGATAAAATAAATGAATCTAAAACTTCCCTATAAATATTATAAATACTATCTCTGTATAAATATTTTATTTTTGTAATCTCAACTTGAGGTGCATTTGAATTTGTAGTAAAAGAATCAGGGTAAAATGAGCTGAAGCCATGAATACCACCAAAAAATATTTCTCCATAAATGTTTTTGAAATAAGCTCCCCGGTTAAACTCATTATTTAATATACCTTCTGTAGTATTATAATTCCTGAATGTCTTGTTAATATTATCATACTTAATGATTTCCTTATCGGTGCTCAGCCATAAATTACGATTATTGTCTTCAACAATAGCATAAATATTTTTAAATGCCAGGCCCTCCGTTTTAGTAAATTTCTTACATTTTTCTGCAGATTGATTAATCATTGTTAATCCTTCAGAAGTACCAACCCATAATAAATTTTTTGAATCGAGATATAAGGAATAAACTGAATTACTATTAAGCCTGTGTTTTTTATTACTTGCACTGGCTGAGTAGCATACAAATTTATTGCTTGCAGGATTAAAACAAATCAATCCTTTATTTGTGCCAAGCCACAAATTATTTTCACCGTTAATTTCAATTACAAATATTTCATTAAGATTTAAACTTTGCTGGTTATTAGTGATTTCATGAAAGCTTATAAATTTATTTGTGTTAAGATTTAATGAGTATAATCCTTGATTAGTAGCGAACCAAAGGTTTTTTAATGAGTCTTCAGATATATCATAAATGCATTTGTCCTGGAGTTTATTACAATTATCAGAAGGAAATTTGCTGCATAAATTTTCAAAACATTTCTTAACAGGGTTATGGAAATTTACACCGTTATCTGTGCCAAGATATATGTTACCTTCACTATCCTCAAATATTACAAATACTTTATTACTGTTAATTCTATTTTTTATGATGCTGGTATGTTTATTATAGTTAATTACCTCTCCATTTCTCCTGTTAATGATATTCAGACCATTATTACCAGTTCCGATCCACAGAAATCCATATTTATCTTCATAAATTGATTTAACATTTTCGTCTTTTAGGCCAGGTATATTTTTTTTATTATAATTTTTAAATTTAATGGCATCTTTGTTAAGTTTTATTAATCCGTGGGAAGTCCCAATCCACTGTAATATTGGTGAAACAGTATTAATGGAAGTAACATATATACCACCAAGATGGTTATCTGAAATAAAATATTTCTCTATTGACTTAAATACTTTTTTTTGTATGTTAAAAATGTATAATCCTAATTCTGTGCCAATAATTAAGTTATTAGCATTCCATGCAGCCAGGGAATTAATAGAATTTCCTAATACCGGATTATATAGTGTTAGCTTATTATTATATTTTTCAAAATTTTTCCGGTTTTTACCAATTTTAAACAATCCATTGTTAGTGCCGATCCATATTTCACCAGTGTGATCCGGGAAGATTGCTTTAACTGAATAACCGGACAGGTTGAAATCTGTATTGATGAATCTTTTCTGTTTTTTATTAAAGCAAAACAAACCCATGGAGGAACCTATCCATATATTTTCATCCATATCCTCTTTTAAAGTATATAGTGTAAATCCCGGTAAATCGTCTGTTATGACTGGTATTTTATAATGTTTTATTTTATTATTCTGATGATCAAACCTGTCCAGCGTATTTCTGCATAGAATCCAGGCAATATTATTGTTATCAATATATATATCATTTATTAGATTACCGGATATGGAATTACTATCAGCAGGATAATTGTAATATGTTTTAAATGTTGAGGTTTTAATATTATAGTAATTCAGTCCTTTATGTGTTCCAATCCATATATTTCCATAACAATCGTTAACAAGCGATGTAATAAAATTATCTGAAAGTGAATTTGAATCATTAAAAGTTTTTGTGAAGTTTACAAACGAATAGCCATCATATCTATTTAGCCCGCATTGTGTTCCAATCCACAAGAAATTGCGTGTATCCAACAGAATATGATTAATGTAATTATGTGTAAGTCCATCAGCTGATGTATATTTTTCTGGTTGAGGATATGATACGGTTAGCCCGGCTTTTTGATTAATAATCAGGCACGATAAGACTCCATATTTGAGTATTTTCGTTAACACGAGGGAAATATGATTTAATTATTAGATAGATATCTAATTTAGTCAACTAATTAATAAGAAACAATAATTATTGCTAATTAGATAACTAATAAGGTTCAGTATTTACTGTTTAAGATGTGGTATATACAGGAGAAATTGATATATAAATGACTTGGTTATCAAATATTTAAAAGATAATAAATTTTATTTCTTTTTTTCTTTAAGTTTTGATTCAACGAACTTTTCCAACATGTCAGTAGTTAATGATTTAGGCCTTTCTATTGGATATGAGAGGGCTCTGTCCCATATTATATTTGCACAAACACCAATTGCTCTTCCTATTCCAAATAATACGGTATAAAATTCATATTCTTTAACTCCATAATGCCATTGTATTACCCCCGACTGTGCGTCGACATTTGGCCATGGATTTTTTGCCTTACCATGTTCTTTTAATATTGGCGGAACAACTTTATATAGGATATCGACATATTTAAAAATAGGGTCTTCCGGCAAATGTTTCAGGCAAAATTCCCGTTGAACAGTATACCGGGGATCTGTTTTACGTAAAACAGCATGGCCGAATCCCGGTATTACCTGGCCAGCGTTTAATGTATCCCATACATATTGTTTCATTTCATTTTGAGTAGGTATTTGATCTTCCATTTTTTCTCTGAGATCATGTAACCACCTTAATACTTCCTGGTTAGCCAAGCCGTGCAAAGGGCCGGCCAGTCCATTAATCATTGCTGAAACTGACAAATAAATACTGGATAGTGAACTTGCTACAAGATGACCTGTGTGTGCACTTACATTCCCACTCTCATGGTCACTATGAATTATAAAATGCAACCTTGAAACATCATCATAAGGTTTGTCAATACCCATCATATGAGCAAAATTTCCACCCATATCAAGATTCGGATTAGATTGGATACGTTTACCATCTCTGTATAACTTAGCATAGATGTAAGTTGCAATTTCAGGAAGTTTTGCCAGAAGATTTAATGCATCTTCATATGTGGGTTCCCAATAACTTGTTTTTGGCATTCCTGCGTAATATTTTTTATTAAAAAATGATTCGCGATGCATTATTGTAATAGCTGATGAAAACATTGCCATTGGATGGCTAAATGAAGGGAATGCATCAATAACTTCATATACATACCTGGGTAATATACGTCGTTTCTTAAATTCATCTTCCACATCCAATACTTCTTCTTCCGAAGGAATATCTCCGGTAAGCAATAAATAAAGCAATCCCTCAACATATGGAATTTCTGCATCTTTTGGCTTAGGTAATTTCTTAAATACTTCTGGTAATGTGTATCCTCTATATCGTATTCCTTCATTAGGGTCGAGATAAGAAATATCTGTTACCAGACTTTTAACGCCCCTCATTCCCCCAATAATTTGTCCAATTGTGACATTATCTATAATCATTTCTCCATGCTCTTTTAACAGTTTTCTGGTACGTGGCCGCCACTCGTTAATTTTTGCAGCTAGTTTTTCTTTAAGTACTGACATATTGATTTTTTTAGCTATTAAAATAATCTACTTAAATATATAAATTCTTATATTCATCACTGATTCATTAAAATCAGCGGATTTTAAATTACAAATACTAAATATAATACATTTTATTTTAAGTTTTTATATCTGACAAGAATTTTATATCAATTTTTCCGCCTTTTATCTTTCGCCTCTGGTGAGCTACGAGACAAGAGAGACAGGATAAATCAGGTGATCCGCAAATCCTGGCTACATATCCTGGTTACATAACCATTAAAGAGGGCATGTCAACCTTATCTGTACAAGTTACTCTCAAATCATAGGGATAGCATTCAAATCCTGTTATATGTACTGTTCTATTTTTGTCGTGCAGTAAAATAAAATGACATAATCCCGGAAGTATTTATATAGAAACAATATAGAGTAACATTAAGAAAAACAATTATTTAAAATGACCCTGATTTAACATTTTTCATATCAGAATTATGTTAAATAAATACAAATATTGTTATGTGCAAAATTAATAATATTATTTTTTAATTATCTTTTTGTTAACTTTAAGCAGTCAAAAAAAAGTTAATAATTTATAGAATACAACGTATTCATAATTTATTTCAAATAATAATTATTAATATTTAAAATTACTTTAATGAATATAACAGTTATTGGGAGTTCTAATACTGATATGATAATTAAAGTTCCCCGGATTCCTAAACCCGGGGAAACTATTTTAGGGGGAAAATTTAATACTGCTGCAGGTGGTAAGGGAGCTAATCAAGCTGTTGCTGCGGCAAAAGCAGGAGGCAATGTAACATTTATTGCTCGTGTAGGGGATGATTTTTTTGGTGAGCAAGCTTTAAAGGGTTTAAAAAAATGCGGTATTAATATTGATTTTGTAGTAAAAGATAAAGATGCCCCCTCAGGTATTGCAGAAATTCTTGTAGCTGATGATGGTGAAAATAGCATCGCGGTTGCATCAGGAGCAAATCAAAATTTATCTGTATATGATATAATTGCTGCTAAAGAGGTAATATTAGCATCGGATATTTTACTTATGCAATTAGAGACGCCACTTAAAACTGTTGAATATGCAGCAAAATTAGCCTATGATAATGGAATAAAAGTTATACTTAATCCTGCACCAGCTCAGAAGCTTCCTATTGACTTGTTAAAAACCGTAACCATTCTTACCCCAAACGAATTTGAAGCTGAGATGTTAACAGGCATAAAAATTGACGATGAAGACGCAGCTGAAGATGCCGGAAAAATACTTGTTTCAAAAGGAGTTAATAAAGTAATTATTACTATAGGCAAAAAAGGAGCACTTATCCTGGATAGTAGTGGTTCTGATCTTGTAGGTGGATTTAAGGTGAATGCCTTAGATACTACTGCTGCTGGTGATGTTTTTAATGGAGCACTTGCTGTAGCTTTGGCTGAGAAAAATAATATCTGGGAGGCTGTGAAGTTTAGTAATGCGGCTGCTGCCTTATCAGTGACTAAGCTTGGTGCTCAATCTTCGGTCCCGAAACGTGATGAGATTATAAGATTTCTTGATGAAAAATCTTAGATCCGGATAGAATCTTCTGAATAAGATTCACTTAGCTTATTTATAAAAACTCCCGTTGACTACGGAAGATAAAAACCTTGTTTTACTTTAATACCATTTTTTTCAAGAACTCATTATAATGCTCCACATTCATTATGGATATGAGAATATTATATCCTTTAGCCTGTCATTTAAACCTTAATTTCTATTAACCGGATACAGATTATTAAAGTTTTTAGTTAGTTATTTCATTCCGTTTATCATATTATTTCTGATGTTAATGTAATATGTAAAACAAGTTAGTATTATCTCCGTATCTGTTTGTAGAATAAGGTTAGACTTTAATATTAAAACGGAATAAAGAATATAATTTTATATAGTTAGACGGTTTTGTCCAAGTTGGTTTAGTTAGTAGTTTTGTTTAATTTGCGAATTGAAGGCACCTGAAATCAGGTGCCTTCTTTTTTTATTCAATCAATTCTAAAACAGGAATACCCGTACAGGAATTAGGATAGGTAATATCCAGAAAAGTTGAAATAGTAGGAGCAATATCTATAATATCAACAGGTCTTAAAATTGTACTTCTGCCGATTTTCCATCCATACCATATTAGAGGAATTCTTGAATCATAAGAATACGATGAATTATGATTAGTTGACCCATAACCTTGTTCAACCCATCCAGCCTTAAGATTTATGATGACATCGCCTGAGCGTTTTTGATTAAATCCATTTTGAATCTTTTCAAAGATACCACTTGTGAAATTTGTTGTTTGCAAAGTAGTTGAAGTTATTGTATTTGCAACACCTGAAAATTGCAGGATAAACTGGGCAGTATAATCCTGAATTTCAACTAGGGGTATTTTTGCGTCCTCTATTAAAGTACGATTTAAATAAATTTGTTGTGAATGATATGCCTTTATCCAGTCACCTTTGCCATAAACATTATTAAGAGCACTTTTTAAAAGTGAAATTGCTCCTTTTTGATTAAAATATCCCGAAGGAATCTTAAAGTCACTCAAGTATGTTGGAACTTGAGCAACGCCGTGGTCAGACGTTAAATATATCAATGTGTTTTCTTTGCCAATATCCTCGTCAATAAAACTAAGGAAATGTGATATCTCTCTATCCAGCCTTAAGAATGCATCTTCTATTTCAACTGAATTAGGGCCAAAGAGATTGCCAATATTTTCAGTTGCTGTGAAAGCAATTGTGATAACATCCGTAAATTCATCTTTACCTAATTCTTCATTTATTATTGTAGAAATAGCAAAATCCTTAATCAGGGTATTTCCAAATGGGGTCAATCTCAGGATATTATAATTTTTTTTTCGTTTTTTAGTCTTATTAAGTTCAGGCAGGCTATACGGAAATGTTTTACGCCCTTCTATTCCGGTTTCATAGTTATTGTCATCTGGCAGGCTTTCACTATATTCATCTATAGGTAATAATGTATACCACTCCCTTTCCAAATATGTGTCAGGGAATCTCTTTTCGTTAAAATCATTGACCCACAATGGAAGCGAATCAGCATAGTATGTACTTGTTATCCAGTTGCCAGATTCCCGGTCAAACCAATATGCACCGTTAGCAGTATGTCCGCCGGAAAGAATTGCAGGGGCAGCTTCCATTGAAATACTAAATACTTTGGTTTTAAAATTATTTGATAACCGCAACTCATCTGAATATGTAGTGCTCAATAGACTTTTTGGAGAGTATTTTCCCGCTTCATTGCTACCCCCAATAGTTTCTTGTTTTTCATCTTCAATATTTTGTAATATTTTATCCTTAAGGTTCAGGTACCATTCTTTTGATACAATACCATGATTAGCAGGCACCGTACCTGTTGCAATTGATGAATGTCCTACTCCTTCCTGAGAAAACAAATAATTGAAACTCGAGTTCTTACATAATGTTCCTCTGGTTATTAACTTTTTAATCCCTTTTTCTTCAAATTTGTCCCAATAGCGATAAATATAATCATACCGCATTTGACTTATTACAATTCCGATAATAAGTTTAGGTTTTTCAGGTGGTATTTTTGTGCTATTTTGAGCAAAACAAGAAAAACTAATTAATGAATCCGTAATAATAATTGTTAAAAGCAAGAGATATTTCATATTCGACAAATAAAAAATAAATAATTTAAGTTACTCGCAACCAAGGTTAAAAAGTAGATTTTAATATATTATCTATATATGTGCATTTATATTTAATTATACAAAATTACATGCTGAATATAAATCTGCTAATATATATTTTTTAATTTTTTTTAATACAAAATAAACAGCATATAATAAATTTTCAATTAAATAAGGTAATAAGATGAAATATTCATATCCGGGAATTAGCTGTGTGTTAGGTATTGCAGATTATCTATGTATTTTAATTATTCAGGATTATACATTAAATCTTATATGCAGAATATCCCCATCCCCGACAATATAGCTTTTGCCTTCAACCGATAATTTACCTTTTTCCTTGCAGGCATGCTCGGATCCAAAGGCTATAAAATCATTATACTTCATAACCTCAGCCCTAATAAAACCTCGCTCCAAATCACTATGAATAACTCCAGCAGCCTGATGGGCAGTAGTTCCTTTTATTATGGTCCATGCCCTGAGTTCATCCTTCCCTATTGTAAAAAACGAAATAAGATTTAATAATGAATAAGCTGCTCGTATTAGCCTGTTTACACCAGGTTCCGATAATCCTGCTTCATCAAGAAATTCTTTTCTGTCATCTTCATTTTCAAATTCTGAAATTTCAGCTTCAAGTTTCCCTGCCACAGTGAGTATTTGTGTGTCTTGATTTTTAAGTGCTTCTTTAACTTGTGACACATATTCATTTTCCCTTATTGCGGCTTCGGCATTCACATTACATACATATATTACCGGCTTAACTGTAAGTAAGAATAAATCATTAATGTATTTTTTGTCTGCTTCGTTTATTTTAAGATCTCTGACGTTTTGAAATGAATCCAGGTGAGTTTTAACTTTATTCAGCACTTCAATTACGTGACTTGCATCTTTATCTCCGGATTTGGCTGCTTTCTCATATTGATGTATTTTTTTTTGTACCGATTCCAGGTCCTTCAGCTGCAATTCAAAATCAATTGTTTCAATATCTCTTACCGGATCAACAGAACCGTCGATATGTGGTAGTTTAGGATCATCAAAACAACGAAGAATATGGATCAGGGCATCAGTATTTCTTATATCTCCCAGAAACTTATTTCCAATACCTTCACCTTTATTTGAGCCTTTTGTTAAGCCCGGGATATCTAATATTTCAACTGTTGCCTGTGTGACTTTACCGGTTGGTTCCAGTTTTTCCAGTTCTTCCAGCCTGGGATCGGGAACATTTATGACACTAACATTTGACTTGTTTGAGCTAAATGCATAACTGGTGATTTCTTCCTTTGTATTTGACATGCAGTTAAAAATAGTAGTTTTACCTACATTAGTAACGCCGATAATTCCACATTGTAAAGCCATTGTATCCTAATTTTATTTCTGTGCAAAAATACAATTAATAACCAATTTTGAAATCACAGTATTACCATTAAAGTAAAAAGATATTCATAGATTTTGGTTGAAACGGAAATAAGAATAAATTTATCAACAATATAAAACTACGATTTTTATTTTTTATAAGTTTGTCGATAGTAAATTTATTATTATTACCGGGTTATTGTCAATAGTTAAATTTTAATAATATGACAAAGGTCAGGTTTATACATACTGCAGACCTGCATCTTGATACACCCTTTAAAGGCTTGTCAAGCTGGAACAGTGATTTGGCCGGTAAATTAAAGGATGCCACATTTAAGGGTTTTAAAAAGATTGTTGATTTATGCCTTAATGAAAAGGTTGACTTCCTGATAATTTCAGGTGACATTTTCGAAAGTGACAACAAAAGCGTGACAGCTCAATTGAAATTTGTGTATGAATTAAAAAGACTATCTGATAGCGGTATTCCTGTATATTTTGTCTGTGGTAATCATGATCCTTTGAGTTCGTGGATTGACATTACTGAGCTTCCTGAAAATGTTTTTCGTTTCGGATCATCAAAAGTTGAAAATCACACATTTAAGAAAGGTAACAAGCCAATAGCCGATATTTATGGAATTAGTTACCGGGATAAAATTATCAACAATAACCTGGCCCTTAAATATAAGCTAAAGAATAATCCTGCCCCTCATTCTGTTGCGGTTTTGCATGGAACAGTAGGAGTAGCCGGTCCACATGAAAATTATGCACCATTTAAAGTAAAAGATGTGCAAAATATGGGATTTGATTACTGGGCTTTGGGACATATTCATAAAAGCCGGATTGTAAGTAAATCAAATCCGGCAATAGTATACCCGGGTAATCCTCAGGGCAGGGATTTCGGTGAGACCGGGGCTAAAGGCTGTTATTTAGTTGAAATTGACATAAATAATAAAGTAAATCTCAAATTCGTACCGGTACAGCTTATCAGGTTTGAAGAGATTGAAGTCAGCCTGGTTGAGGAGGATAAAATTTACGATTTAGCAGATAAAATTGAAAAGGCCAAAAATAATATCGAAGACTATGCCGATAATGTGAACTATATTTTTAGAATTAACCTTACGGGAAAAACAGCTTTACATTCTCACCTTAACAAACCGGGTGAAACAGAGCAACTGATGGAGCATTTTAATGAGAGTCAATTAACGATGACTAATTTCACCTGGATTGACCGGATTGAGTTAAATACCAGGCCTGTTGTTGATATAGGCCAGGTTAAGAAGGGAAATGATTTTACTGCAGAGATACTGAAAACATTTAATAAGTATGAAAAAGATTTAAGGGAACTTAAAGAACTGATTAAATATGCAGAAGAATTCATCAGTCCCGGTATTAAAAATGAAATTGCAGAACTCCCGGAACAGGAGCAGAAAGAAATCCTTGAAAAAGCAAAGTGGAAAGTTATTGATCAACTTATAGGGGAATCATGATATTTAAAGAAATACATATTGACGGATTTGGGATATTCAATAACTATTCATTAATAAACCTTAGGCAAGGTGTTAACATAATCCTGGGTAATAATGAAGCAGGAAAATCCACTTTGTTGAAATTTTTAAGATACACACTTTTTGGCTATCCGTCAACAGTTGGTCAAAGGATGCCTCCTTTAAACGGGGGAGATCACAGGGGTAGAATAATAGCCTTACTGTCAAACAAAAAAAATGTAACATTTGAAAGGATCGCAGGAAGCAGCGGAGGTAAAATTAAACTATTGTATGACGGGAGTTCAGACGAAGACCAGTTTCGATGGAACCAGTTGCTGGGAAATGCCACAAAAGATATTTTTGAAAATGTATATGCCTTTTCCCTGGATGAATTAACTGATTTGGATAAGCTGTCAGCATCAGGTGTTGAAGATAAGATATTCAGCGTTGGCTTAGGTCTGGGAAAAATTTCAATTAGTGACGTGGAAGGAAATATTCAAAAGCAGGTTGAGGAAATTTATACCCAGAGAGGAAAAATACAAATTATTCCCTCAATAATAAAAGAAATAAATACTAAGAAAGAGCAAATTCAGAAAATTCAGGACAATCTACCCATATACAGGGAATTGAACTCTAAAATTAAACGTTTTGAGGATGATATTCATAACATTAAAACAAAGTTAAAAGAATGGGAGGCTGAAAGAACCAGACTGGGTAATTATTTGAAATGTTATGATAGTTTTATTCATATAATTAATTGTGATGGAGAATTGGAAGCATTACCGGAATTGCAGGAATATCCAGGGGATGGTATTGAAAATATCAGGGATCTTGAAAAAGAAGAACATGATCTTAATGATAAGATACGAGGATTAAGAGACGGGAATCAAGAAGAAAATGGCATTGAAGAACTGAAAAAGGAAATTAGCCATATTTCATTTAATTCCGTGATATTAGAGAGTAAGGAAAAAGTGGAATACCTGGCAATAAACCTCGAAAAATATAGATTAACAGTAAGCGACAGGATTGAAGATGATGGAAAAATTGATAACCATGACAGATTAATAAAACAAAAATTAAAGAATATTAATGCTAAATGGACGGAAAAGGATATCATTGATTTTTCAGATATCATATCTCATCAGGACAGGATTGATGATTTTAAAAGAAAATTTAATGAAATAGAAAACAATAAGATAAAGATCGAAGGACAACATAATGCTTTGCAAACTACAGCAAACCAAATAAATATTAATACTATATCCGTATTGATTTCATTAATCTTTATAATTGGCTCAATAACAGCATTTTATTATTTACTTTATGTTTTAGGTGCATCTATGATTGTAATCTCCTTATTAGTTTTTTTCTTAGGCAGGAAGTCTTTACTTAAAGACAAATCACAGGGAAGTATTCAACACCTGGTATCAGATTTAAATGACAAAGAAGAAAAACTAAAGAGTGAGTATGAAAAGTATTTAACAGGAATAAATCTTCAGAAATCTCTTACTACAGATGCCGTTCTGGAAATATTCAGAACAATTAACCAGGTTAAAAAAGATATTAATATCAGGGATGAGCTGAAAATAAAACAGGAAGAACAAAGGTCTCCCTTTATAAAAAAATTCGAAGAAGAGACGAATTCCCTGAAGGAAATTCAGGGCTTTAAGGAATCGGCCGATAATATAGAACTATTAGTAAATCAAATTGTAAAAGAGTTTAATACGGCTGAAGAGAAATCACGGTATAAGGAAGAATTACAAAAAAAATCTGATGATAAGCAAAAAGAGCTGGAAAGTACAAAATCAAAATTGGTTAATATTGAAAAACAACTTGCAACATTGTTGAAATCCATAAATGCAAAAGACAGGGAAGATTTCAGAAAAAAATATGAAGAAGAGAGCAAAGTTAAAAAGTTGATTGAAAGTCGTAAGGATGCAATAGCAAATATTGAGACTGTAGTCGGACTTAATAAATCCGGTGAAGTGATTGAATTTCTTAAAACCAGGAATAAGGAGGATATTGAGATGGAAAAGTGGGAACTGGATGAGAACATTGGTATTAATAATCTGGAGCTGGATGTTATAAATGAAGAAATAGGGAAAACAAAAAAGGAAGTTAGTCAAATCGAAGGAGAATCAGAACTTGCAGAAATTATGACAGAACTGGAATCTGAAAAGCAAAAGCTGCATAGTTCATATAAAGACTGGATTGCAGGTAAGATTGCATTGAAATTATTGGAGGATGAGAAAAGCAAATTCGAAAAAGAAAAACAACCGGATGTGATAAAAAATTCAAATGCATATTTTAGCAAAATTACAGGTGAGAGATATAAAAGAATAAATGTGTCACAGGATGAAAAAGTTGTATCGGTATTTGACAAAAGGGAAGCTTCAAAAAAGATTGAACAGCTTAGCAGAGGGACTAAAGAACAACTGCTGATAAGCTTAAGGCTTGGATTTATTGAAGAATATGAAAGAAAAGCTGAACCATTACCATTGATTGTAGATGAGGTACTGGTGAATTTTGATCCCAAAAGGGCCGGAGAGACTGCCGGGATTCTTCATGAATTTGGCAAAAACAGGCAAATTTTAATTTTTACCTGCCATCCCGAAACGCTTGAATATTTTAAGAGGATGAACATTAACCGGATAGACATAAATGAAAATGGATAGCGGAAAGAATGGTATTTAGGGATTATTCATTTTTATCCTGAATAAATAAATTTTTATATTTGCAGAATTTGAAATCCAGGCTTTATTAACAAAGTAATTAACAAATACAATTATGATAAACAAAGAGGTAATAGACAAGGCAGCTGATAACATTCGAGTTTTATCAGCAGCGATGGTTGAAAAGGCAAAATCCGGACATCCTGGGGGCGCTATGGGTGGAGCTGATTTTATTAATATTTTATATTCGGAATTTTTAA
>CBFCXR010000033.1:0-18927 GCA_965602045.1 uncultured Bacteroidales bacterium
TCATATTAGATAAGATACTTTATAAAACAGTTATCTTAATATAAATTCTTTTTCAAGTATTCTGAATAAAATTTTAGAGTCTACTCTTTTTATTCTTCCCGATTCGGCCAATAAAATATCTCCCGTTTCCTCCGATACAATTATTACAAGAGCATCAGTTTCTTCCGTTAATCCGATACCGGCTCTATGGCGCATACCATAATTCGGCGGCAGGTTGAAATTATCTGATATAGGTAATATGCAGCGGGCAGCATGCACTCTGTTATCAATGATAGTAACAGCTCCATCATGCAAAGGACTTCCCTTACTGAAAATACTCTCTAATAAACCGCTTGAGGTGTTAGCATCGATAATTTCTCCAGTTTGCTCATAAGCATCAAGTGGTGTTTTTCTCCTCAGGACTATTAATGCGCCGATTTTCTTTTTTGCCAGATTTATACATGCCTTGACAATAGCATTAATATATATCTCGGATTTTAATACTCCCGATGATAGAAATAAATTACCGAATGAAAATCCTGTCTTTGAAAAATAACGTGTACCTATTAAAACAAGGAATCTGCGTAGTTCCTGCTGAAATACTACAATAAGAACTATTACTCCTACTCCGATTATTTGCCCCAGAATTGAGCCCAGCAGGATCATCCTGTCTTTTACAAGTAATAAGTAGAGAATATAGATTGAAATTATAGTTATAAAAATATATGTAGCAATAGTTCCTTTTATTAGCATATACACCTGGTACATTAAAAATGCCACAAGAAGTATATCTATAATATCAATAATCCTGACTTTTAAAAACGCTGTAAGCATATAAATCAATTCTTATAAAAACAAAGGTAAAAAATTAAAGTAAAATTAAAATCTTTGATTTTATTTCACTGGTTCACTCTATGAAACACAGGTGAAATAATGCCAAAAGCATTTCGGCTTTGCCGGATTTATATTTAATATAATCTTCTTTGTATAGTGCGCGTTTATCGATGTGTAACGCGTGCTGCTTATATTTTTAAAACTTACTTAATTAACTCTCACTTAACGGATTAGACCCTGAATACAAAGAAAATAGCTGAATTACTTCATTAGCCTCTTTTACATCATGTACTCTTAAAATGTCTGCTCCCTTCATTAATGCAATAGTATTCAGAGCTGTCGTTCCATTAAGTGCATCCGGGGATGTAGTTCCTAATGCTTTATATATCATCGATTTACGTGAAAGACCGACAAGTATTGGAAGCTGAAATATTTTAAAATCATCCAGCCGGTTTAAGAGCTGGTAATTATGCTCTAATGTTTTACCGAAGCCAAATCCCGGATCAATAATAACATCACTAATACCCAACAATTTTATCTTCTGCAGTTTTTCAGAGAGGTGTTTTATTATGTCTTCAATTAAGTTATCATATTTTGGATTTATTTGCATATTTTGTGGTGTACCTTTAATATGCATCATTATATAAGGAACCCTTAATTCAGCAATAGTTTCAAACATATCATTGTCTGCTTCACCTGCTGTAATATCATTAATAATATCCACTTCATAATCCTTAACTACTGTTCTGGCTATTTCTGAGCGAAAAGTGTCAACTGAAATAATTGCATCAGGGAAATTATTTCGTACAATTTTAAGTGAATTATTAAGCCTTTTTAATTCTTCTTCTGCGGAAATATTTTCAGCACCCGGCCGCGAAGAATATGCCCCAATATCAATAATTGACGCTCCTTCTTTTACTATTTGTTCAGTCCTGTTAAGAATTTCATTTTCCGTCTCATATTTTCCACCATCAAAAAACGAATCAGGGGTAACATTGAGAACTCCCATAATTTTTGGTGTTGATAAATTTATAAGCTTACCCCTGCAATTCAAAGTATATTTTTTTGAAAAAAATGTATCTTTAGAATTCATAATTTTTAGAATTTCTATCATAAAGGTAATAAAAAAGCTAATAGATAAGTTTTAGATAAAATCCCTTACAGGTTATGAAGTTTGTTGTTATAGAAGGATTAGACGCTTCAGGTAAATCAACACAACTTGATTTATTACAGAATTATCTTAATGACAAGAAAGTAAAATTTAAGTATCTGCACTTTCCCAGGACAGAATCACCGGTATATGGTGAATTAATAGCCCGTTTTTTAAGAGGAGAGTTCGGCAAAATAAATTTTGTAAATCCTTACCTGGTGGCACTAATCTATGCTGGTGACAGAAAGGATGCATCTGAGCTTATTCAGGGCTGGTTGTACCAGAATTACATTGTCATTGCCGATCGCTATGTTCATTCAAATATTGCATTCCAGTGCGCAAAACTTAATAATACTAAGGAAAGAGAAGCTTTAAAAAACTGGATTAACTATTTAGAATATAATTATAATAAAATACCCAAACCTGATGTGAGTTTATTTTTAGATGTGCCTTTTGAGTTTACTGAAAAAAAGCTTTGCCAGAATAGAAAAGGAGATGACCGCAAATACCTGAAGGGAGGAAAGGATATTCACGAACTCGACCTTAAATTTCAACAACAAGTTAAAAACATGTACTTATGGCTTGTAAAGGATGATCCTGATTTTAAAATTATTAATTGCAGTGATGAAGATAATATAATGTTACCTCCAAAATCAATTTTTCAGAGTATTATAAGCAAGTTGAAACTGGATTAACAATGCATTAACAAATAAATATTACTAATATGGTTATTTTTGAAAGAATCGAACATCAACTATTTTAACAGTATGAAAATAATACGAATAACAAGCAGAATATTAATAGCTTTAGTATTTATTTTCTCAGGTTTTGTAAAAGATATAGATCCCCTGGGTTTAACTTATAAGTTTGTTGACTATTTTGAAGCATTTAATATAAGTTTTTTGAATTTCTCTGCATTTCCTCTGGCCATAATCCTTGCAACTACTGAATTAGTTATAGGTATAAACTTACTGTTAGGGATAAGAATGCGGATAACAAGTTATATTTTATTTGTTTTTATGATATCCTTTACGATATTAACACTTTTTCTGGCAATATATAATCCTGTTACTGATTGTGGATGTTTTGGTGATGCTATTATTCTTACAAATTGGCAGACATTCTGGAAAAATGTAATAATTCTGGCTCCAACAATTATTATTTTCTATTCAAGAAATAAGTATAAGCCATTTTATTCAGATAACATTGAATGGAGGATGACAACGGCTTTTATATTAATTGGCATATTAATTTCAATTTATTGTTACAGGAACCTGCCTGTAATAGATTTCAGACCTTATAAAACCGGAACCAATATTCCTGAAAAGATGATAATTCCTGAAGATGCCCAACCGGATGAGTATAAAACAATATTAACTTATGAAAAAAATGGTATCAGGAAAGAATTCAATTCTGAAAATTATCCCTGGCAGGATAGTACCTGGAAATGGGTAGAGACCAGACAAATATTAATAAAGAAAGGCTATGAACCTCCTATACACGATTTTTCAATTACCACAATAAATGGCGATGATATAACAGATCAGATAATATCTGATCCTAATTATTCATTTCTTCTGATGGCTTATGATCTTACCAAAACCAATATTAATAAATTTAAGGAAATTAACAGAACTGCAAAATCTTGTATGAATAGTAATAACTGCTCTTTTTATTGCCTTACATCATCAACTAATGAAGAAATTAATAACTTCTTGAATAAGGTAAAAGTAGATTTTTATATTTATACAATGGATGAGATTACATTAAAAACAATTATTCGTTCCAATCCCGGACTTATGTTGCTTAAAGAAGGGAATATTATAGGTAAATGGCACTATAATAATTTTCCTGACTTTAATATTACAGAACAAAACTATGCTTCCTATGTGTTGGATTTACAGCGAAAGGATAAAGAAAGACTGTCAATTTATCTCTCTATTGTAGGTTTCCTTATGGTTTTAAGCGTTTTTCATATGATAATACTAAAAGCTAAAGTAAAAAAGGATTAACTGATGAAAAACATTTATGTCTTAATTAATATACTTTTATTTTTCTCACTTTTAAACTGCGAAGATTCAACCGAATGTGGAGAAGATACTGAAATAACTGTTAAAATTGATTTTAAAAAATACAATAATGTTAACGAGGATTCGCTTATTAATAATTTAACTGTAATAGGCATAGATACTCCATACTTAAATAATAACAACATAAATTCAATTAATTTGTCATTATCACAGACGTCAGATATCAGTGAATTTAAATTTAATGTTGACACTTTGGTTGATACAATTTCATTTTACAGTAAAAGAGAACTTTATTTAATCTCTTATGAATGTGGTTTTGCCACCCGCTATACTTTAGATTCAGTTATTACACATGAAAAAATAATAAATGCTGTTTCAATAATTAAATCAGCTGTAGATAGTACTAATGAGACAAATATTATATTTTACTTTTAGCGTCATTTTCTTGTTTTGTTTGTCAGAAAGTTTTGCTCAGAAAGATTCACTGATAAACAGAGGATTCAGGGTTGGTTTTGACATGTCAAAAATAATTTTACCCTTTTTCTTTCCTGAAACAAAAGGATATGAAATACTTGCAGATCTGCAGGTTTCCGATAAAATATTCATTGCCGGAGAATATGGTATAGGTAGAGCAAAGCTAACTACTGATTCATACAATTTTAATTACAACCTAAGCGGCACTTATGTCAAGCTGGGAATTGACAAAAACGTATTAAAAAAAAATGAAGGAGCCGAAAATGATATATTTTTTGTAGGTGCAAGGTATTCTTTTTCAAGTTTTAAGCACAAAGCAAACAATATAAATATCGAGGATGATCATTGGGATGATTTAACAGGAGCTGAAACCGATGAATTCTTTCAAAAAGCTCATTGGATAGATGTTGTAGTTGGAATTAAAACAGAATTATTAAAAAACTTTTATTTAGGCTGGACAATCCGGGGCATGATAAAAATCAGGATGAAAGAGAATAATATAATGACTCCTTATATAATACCGGGATTTGGAAAAGGTAGCAATAAGTCTGCATTTGGATTTAATTATTCCATATATTACAAAATTCCTGTTAAATTACCTGCGAAAGAAAAATCAAAAAAAGAGAAAACTTGATTTTACAATATATGAATTGCTTAAAGAGAATTAGCTATTTTTAATATTTTAATTATTTAACCTAAATTTTTAATCTGATTATGAGAAAAACTATTGTCGCCGGAAACTGGAAAATGAATAAAACTCTTGATGAAGGAGTTGATTTAGCAAAGGCTGTAAATGAAAAAGTAAATGGTCAGGAGTCATTGGTGGTAATATGCACTCCATTTATTCATCTCACAGAAGTTAGTAAAGTTATAAATAAAAAAAACCTTTTTCTTGGAGCTCAAAACTGTGCATCAGAAGCTGCCGGTGCTTATACAGGTGAAATCTCAGCTTCTATGATTAAGTCAGTTGGTGCAGATTATGTTATTATCGGGCATTCTGAAAGAAGATCATACTTTAAAGAACCTAACATAACACTAAACAAAAAAGTAATGCTTGCACTGGAAAATAATCTTATACCTATTTTCTGTTGCGGCGAATTATTACCTGAAAGAAAAGCAGGCAAATATTTTGATATCGTTGATAAACAAATTAATGAAGGTTTGTTTAACCTGGCTGCAAAAGAATTCAGCAAAGTTGTAATAGCATATGAACCTGTATGGGCAATTGGTACAGGCGTAAATGCAACACCAGAACAGGCACAGGAAATGCATAAATATATTCGCAGTTTAATAGCAAACAAATACGGAAATGATGTGGCTGAAGATTCAACTATTCTTTATGGGGGAAGCTGTAAACCATCAAATGCAAGGGAATTATTTTCAAATCCTGATGTCGATGGAGGACTAATCGGAGGCGCTTCATTGAATGCAGATGATTTTATTGCTATTGTAAACGCTTTTTAGGAATCTTGTCTTCTTTGCGGCCAGGCTTAAGACATATTTTTAATTTGTATAGCTATGATCTTTTAACCATCATTACGACATAATGGAGTATAAAGCATTATATTTTAAGCTTAAGGAGAACTCCAGCACTTTAAATGAAATTATTATTGCTGAATTATATTCTATAGGTTTCGAAGGATTTCTTGAAACCGAAAAGGGGGTTGTTGGCTATATTCCTGCTAAGGACTATGATAAAACCAGACTTAAAAAAACAAATTTCTATAATAATCCATTATTCAAAAAGATGGTCATCAAAGAAGAATTCATCCTGGAAAGAAACTGGAATGAACTTTGGGAAAATAATTATGAGCCGGTATTTATAAATAATCAATGTTGTATAAAGGCACCGTTTCATAAAAATGTATCCAAATACAAATATGAAATACTTATAGAACCAAAAATGTCATTTGGTACAGGCCATCATGAAACAACTTCGTTAATGATTGAAGAAATATTAGAACTCAATGTAGAAGAAAAGACTGTATTAGACATGGGATGCGGGACAGGTATTTTAGCTATACTGGCATCAAAAAAAGGTGCAGAACATGTTACGGCCATTGATATTAATGAATGGGCATATGAAAACACAATCGAAAACTG
The DNA here is from genome assembly GCA_965602045.1 of uncultured Bacteroidales bacterium. Classification (GTDB taxonomy): domain Bacteria; phylum Bacteroidota; class Bacteroidia; order Bacteroidales; family UBA10428. The sequence goes on from CBFCXR010000033.1 coordinate 6,571, forward strand.
CAGAAAAAACAATATTGATAACGTTAGTATCCAAAAAGGTGATGCAAATCTTATTACTAATAAAAGGTTCGATATCATCCTGGCTAATATTCAACGAAATATTTTAATTCATGATACTAATATCTACCAATCAGCGCTTAAGCCAGATGGTCTGTTAATTATGAGTGGAATAAACAAATCTGACCTTCCTGAAATAGAAAAAGAGTGTTTTAAATATTCTCTAAAATATGTTAGCTTTAAGGAAAAGAACAATTGGGTATCAGTAAAATTTAGAAAGATTTGAATTATCTTTATTTTATTTTTATATTAATGTAATGACATGAAAAAGAGTCTGTTGTTATTTTTTTTTCTTACCTTTTTAAATAGTTCTCATCTCATTTTTTCACAGGAGTTTAAAAAATTTTCAGGAGAAAGAGATAAATACATTAACGAACTATCACTCTTTATGGGTGCAAATATCTCTGCTGAAGATGAACAAATATTTAATGATTTTATTAGTATATGGATTAACGACAGCCTTTATACTTTAGATGAACAGGACCGTATTATTAAGATATCTCAAAATCTGGTAAATAAAAAAGCTAAAGCTGTCCCTCACCTTAAAAATTATCTATTATGCCTGAATGCTTTTAGAAAGAGTACAGTGAGTACGGAAAATTATGAAACATGGGAAAAAGGACTTTTACATATCACAGGTCAAAGAAAAATGGTTATGAGCAAAATAAATGCATTTTTTATTTTTACTATTGACCTCATTGAATCAAATATTTTACACAAAACACATGCCTCAATCTGGAAAGCCAGTAAGCCTGATTACCGGTTTGTTTTTGATAAAGAAATCAAGGTAAATTTTAACAAGACAGACATTACTTGTTATTCAAAGAAAGACAGTATTCAAATATTCAATACTGAAGGCGAATTTTATCCTCTGAGTGATCTCTGGAAAGGCTCAGAAGGATTAGTAACATGGGAACGTGGTGGTTATAACAGAGATGATGTATTTGCAATATTACCGGATTATGAAATTAATATGACTAAATCGGAATACAAAGTTGAAGATGTAACTTTTACAAATAAATTATACTTTAAAACACCCCTGAAAGGCACCTTACATGATAAGGTAAAATACATCAGAACAATAGAGAGTGCCACTTATCCCAAATTTGAATCTTATCAAAAAAACTTCAAAATAGAGAATCTGTATGAAAATATCAACTATGAAGGCGGGTTGGCAATGCATGGTGCAAAACTGGTAGGAACAGGTACTGGTGAAGAGAAAGCAAAAATATACATTTACCGAAATGATACTCTTATTATTATAGCAAGCTCTGTATACTTTGGTTTTAAGGCAGATAGAGTAACAGGGCCTAATACAAGCGTTATAATCAAGTTAAAAAAAGATTCCATATTTCATCCCGGACTTATTTTTAGATATGTAGTTCCTTCAAAGCAATTAACATTGTCAAGATCGGAGGATTTTACAACCCAGAGTCCTTACTTCAATTCTTATCACAATATCGACATGAGTTTTGAGCAGGTAATATGGGATATGGAAGAACCTATCATGAAGTTTACTGCTCCAATTGGAGCATCCATTGGTATGGCTAATTTTGAATCGGTTAACTATTTCAATTACAATTTCTTTATTAAGATGCAAGGGATTGATGAAGTCCATCCTTTAATTTCAATCAGGAGTTTTGCAAAAATGACAGGCTCGGAAGAATTTATTGCTGCCGATTTTGCCAACTACTTACATAAGTCAATAACCCAGGTAAGGCAAATGTTAATGCGTATATCCGTATTAGGTTTTATTTTCTATGATACTAACTCTGAAATAGCAAGGATTAAACCCAAGCTTCACAACTATCTTGCAGCAAGCGTTGCCAAGGTCGATTTTGATGTTTTAGGTTTTCCGTCAAGAACCAAGGCCCCTGTTGAAAACGCAATCTTCGATATCAGAACATACGACTTAACAATAAATGGGATTCCGCAAATTTTTGTAAGTGATTCGCAAAATGTGGTAATTTTCCCCAAAAAAGACAGGATAATATTTAAACGGAACCGTAATTTTCAATTTGATGGAGTTGTGATTGCCGGCTTATTTACTTTTTATGGAAACAACTTCTTTTTCAATTACGATTCATTTAATATAAACTTACAGAATGTTGACTCACTAAACATAAGATTCCTAACAGGTGAAACAGACAACTATGGATTCCCGGTTATAGACAAAATCGACAATCTTATTCAGCATATTACAGGTGAAATAATCATTGATAAATCTGATAATAAATCAGGCAGAATTTATTATTCTGAATATCCGATATTTAAAAGTAAAGAAAACTCATATGTATATTATGAAAGAAAAGATATCCAGCATGGAGTTTACGAGCAAGACGATTTTTATTTTGAAGTATACCCTTTTACAATAGACAGCCTTGACAATTTCAATGAGAAATCAATGAGATTTGACGGTGAATTTCACTCGGCCGGAATTTTCCCTGCATTTGAACAAACACTGTCATTTCAAAAAGACAAATCCCTGGGATTTTTGCATATAACACCTGATAACGGACTCCCTCTATATGAAGGAAAAGGGTACTTTAAAAATGAAATTCATTTATCAAATGACGGATTACTCGGACGAGGAAAAATTGAGTATTTATCATCAATTGCAAATTCAGATGAAATAACTTTCTTTCCTGATTCATTAAATGCCTATGTAAAAGATTTTGAAATTAATAAGGAAACTACCGGAACACAATTTCCCTGGGTGGAATCATCTAATAATTATATACATTGGCTTCCTTACTCCGATGAATTTTATGTTTATAAAAAGGATACTGACTTCAAAATGTTTAATGATTCAACTACTCTATCAGGTAATTTAAAATTGGAACCTTCAGGATTAACCGGACAGGGCAGAATGGATTTGAAAAACTCGGAATTAATATCCAATTTATTTAGTTACAAGGCAAATGAAATATTGGCTGATACTGCGAATTTCTATTTAAAATCACTTCATACTGATGGTTTTACAGTTATAACCGATAATATAAATGCCCATATTAACTACAATTCCAAAAAAGGATATTTTGCTTCCAATGAAGAATTTACACTTGTTGATTTCCCGGAAAATAAGTATATAAGTTATTTAGATGATTTTATATGGGATATGGATACAAAAGAGATGGCTATGGGTACAAAGAAAAAATACCAGTCCGGGGAAGCCGAACAATTAGGATTCGATGAGGAACCTGTTGGGCCAAGATATATTTCGGTAGATCCGGAACAGGATTCATTAAGTTTTGTCTCACCACTGGCTTATTATGACTATAATAATAACCTTATCAAAGCAACCCAGGTAAAAGTTATAAAAGTTGCCGATGCATTAGTATATCCTTATGAAGGTGATGTAATTATTGAGCAGGATGGCAAAATGAGAACATTAGAGAATGCTGAAATTTTAGCTAATTCCTTATCACAATATCACACTTTTTATATGGCAACGGTCAATGTCTTAAGTAAGAATAATTATGCAGGTATAGGAAATTATGATTATGTAGACGAAAATGCTGACAAGCAAACTATACATTTTAATAATATTAAAGTTAATGAAAACATTCAAACTATTGCCAACGGAGATATCTATGAGCCGGATAATTTTACTCTTAGTCCGAACTATAAATACCAGGGGAAAGTTATTCTTGAGGCTGACAAGAAGTTTTTAACATTCAAAGGCTCAACTCAAATTGAGCATATTTGCGACAGATTGACAACAGATTGGTTGAAATTCGAAACAAAAATAGATCCCTATAATATTTATATACCTGTTGATGAACAATCCTTTAACATAAACAGAAAAAGGATTTTCAGCGGATTATATGTTCACTATGACTCAGTTCATATTTATCCTGCATTTTTTACACCTAAGAAATATCATAGCGATAATCCGATAATATCAGCACATGGATTTTTATACTTTGATAAATCTTCACAATTATATAAAATAGGATCGCGCGAAAAATTTTATGACCGGTATTTTCCAGGCAACTACCTCAGCCTTCATAGAGAAGATTGTCATATATATGGTGAGGGTAAGATTGACTTAGGTGTAGATTTAGGTCTTATCAAATTCAGTGCTGCCGGAAATGCGAGGCATAAAATAAATGAAAATGTTACAACTATAGATATGCTTCTGGGCATGGATTTCTTTTTTGATGAAAATATATTAGATATAATTGCCAATGAAATTGACAGCATCCCTGACGCTGTTGCAACTGACTTAAATACATCAACTTACAATAAAGGCATTATTGAATTAGCAGGAAAAGAAATAGCTGGTTTATATAAAGATGAATTAAATCTATTTGGTAAAGTAAAGGAAATCCCTCCGGGATTAATACATACCATATTTTTCAATGAATTGAAGCTTACCTGGAATGATGCAACCAATTCATACCGTTCATATGGGAAAATAGGAATTGGCAGCATAAATAAGACACAGATTAACAGAAGAGTTGATGGTCTTATTGAGATCCAGATAAAAAGAAGTGGTGATATCTGTGACATTTATCTCGAAATCGATAAAAATCACTGGTACTATTTTGGATATACCAGGGAAGTAATGCAAACCCATTCATCAAACAAAGAGTATATTGAAAAAATAAAAGAAAAAAGTCCTAAGGACAGGAAACAAAAAGTTAGAACAAAAGGAGGAGGCCTGTCTTATATTTATATGGTTTCAACAGATCGCAAGAAAGACAGATTTCATTTTAAATATCTTGAAGCACAGGAGGAACAAAAAGATAATGAATAAAATGAATTATCATAAATTGTTCCTTTAACAGTTTTTACAATCCCTGAATTTTTTTATCCTTGGGATATTTGACAGAATAAATAAATTTCACTTTTCTTGTATTACCGGATTCAAGCCTTGACCTCCATAAAAGCTTGCCATAATCTGCAATGTAGTTAGCTCCCCCATCATCTATAAGTTGAACTTCTATTTCTTTATTTTTAGATATAGGTAGCTGATCCAGTATTTCAAGATTTATAGGAAATTTATTATTATTCCTTACTAATATTTCATACCCAATTGTTTCTTTCACATTTCCTCCAATTACTTGTTTACTGGTAAAATCTTTTAACCGGTTTCTTTTAACAGATACTTTATTATCTCTTCCCAATGAAACCAAAAGTGTATCGGCTGTTGTAACAGGATTTATTGTTGATTGCCCAACATACATACCCTCAAAGAATAAATTAGCCTGTCCGGGTAAAAGATTATACTGCCCATAATCAGCAACTTTAGCAAGTGAAAATGCACCGTCATTAATCTTGGGCACGGTATGATATGTATAGCTGGCATCAAGCTCATACTCCTGCATTGCTACCAGGTGTTCCTTTCCATCGGCAGGAATATCCTGCAATACTTCAATTTTATATTCGGCAGTCATCTGACTTGTAGTTTTTGTTACATCATATACAGGCATTTCAATATCATCTTCAAATGCCTGATTTTCAACGGCCTCCTGTGCAATATTAAGCTGCATCATTTGTGAACGTGAGGCACCCTTCATTTTACTACTATAGTCTATTGCCGGACGTGGAACATAAAAATCAATATGCCAGGGATAAAGAATTGGCCGGTTATTATCCACAGTAGGATTTCCTGTTGAGACAGTAAGTTTCACATCTTTCCAGTCGTAACCGGTTTTCTGAAAAACATTTGCCTTATATGTTAATTTTAATGGTTTATCGGTCCCACTAGCCCTGATATCGTAAATAGGAACCCAGCCAGCACTGGGAGTTAAATAAGAAAGTAATAATTCAATCTTACAAGGAACATTAGCAGAGACATTTATTAATACTTCACCTGTTGGCTTGTTTCTGGATGAATTAAGTTCATTTAGCTGGTTCTGGATTCTTGATTCAACAAGTTTTAATTTCTTGACTTCTTCTTCAATTTTTAACACTTCCTTTTTTATCTCAAATAATCTTGAACGGTAAAATTTCACCAGTTGATCTAACTCTTCAACACTCATGCCTTTTTGCTCACTTCCCAGTTTATTATTATTATGAATTACTTTCTCCTCTCCCTGATAAACATTTTTCTGGTTTTGAAGCCAGTTTATCTGATTGCTGAGAAGCTGCAGCGAATCATTAAGTTGCTTTAACTTCGGAGTTTCTTTCATTCCAAACATATAGTTAACTCGTGATGTTGCAGATAACAAAATTGCTTTACCTGCAATATCAACCTGCAGACTATTTTGTTGGATACTACTTGTCAGGTTCTCCATAACGATTTCTGTATTACCAGCAGGTATATTAACAATAGCTTTTCTCGTTATCTTGGCATTTCGTTGATATAAAGTAACTTCTTTGATTTCAGACTTTATATTTACAGCCAGGGATTCCAGTGAAAAGAATGCTAAAATTAAGGTAACATGGACTATAGTTTTCATAATAAATATCTCTTATATTATTAATTTGTATTAAAAATATAAAAGTAATTAAAAAAAGGGACAGCCCCCTAAAAAAATAAGGGGGCTGTCCCTTTTTATTTGTCCTCTTTTATATAAAAAACTCAGGTACTTTATAAATAACCGAATTAATATTCATACCGGCACCTACTGACGTTAGTACAGCTATCTGACCAGGTAGTAGTTTATGATTTTTAATTCTTCCATTAAGAAGTAAATTGAGAAGTATTGGTACTGTTGCAACAGATGAATTTCCCAGTTTGGAAATTGTCATAGGCATGATTAATTTTGGAACTTTTATTTCTTTACATAAGTTAAAAATTCTTTTAACAATAGCATAATCCATCTTTGCGTTAGCCTGATGTATCAGAATTTTTTTTACGTTGTTTAGCATAATTCCTGCTTTATCAATACTTTCAATTACTACCTGGGGTACTGTTCTTAAGGCATATTCATATAATTTTCTGCCATTCATTTTTAGAAACAAATCATTCCCTGCGTATTTAGGATTATTTGATTTACCAAGCCAGAGGTTATATGCCTGATCAACGGTATCAGTTCTTGTAACATGTGAAAGTATACCAACGGGTTCTTCGCTATTAATTCCTTCAAGTATTGTAGCTCCTGCACCATCAGCATAAATCATGCTATCCCTGTCATGAGGGTCGGATACTTTTGATAGGGTTTCAGCACCAATAACTAATGCCCTTTTCGCATCACCTGATTTTAAATAGTAATTGGCCTGAATTAAACCTTGCAGCCAACCCGGACAGCCAAAAGGAATATCATATGAAACAGTACCGGGATTTTTTATTCCCAGTTTTTCTTTTACCCTTGAAGCCAAACTGGGTACTATGTCTATTTGTCTGTTTTCTAATCTTATATCACCAAAATTGTGTGCAACAATTATATAATCAAGGCTTTCTTTATCTATACCTGAAGATTCCAATGCATCTTTGGCTGCCAGATATGCAATATCAGATGCTGATTGATTATCCTTAACATACCTGCGTTCATGAATTTCTGTTATTTCTTCAAATTTCTTAATAATTTCTTCATTTGGCAGGTCTATTTTCTTTCCGTCAATATCGTAAAATTCGTTTTTTAAGAATGCATCATTTGGCACTTTTTTAGTAGGTATATAACTACCTGTTCCGATAATGACCGCATAAATATTATTTTCCATGTTTTATTATAAATGGACGTTAATATTAAATATGTATTTATAATAAAATGCTTAATTTCAGATTATTATTGCAATAATATATTGCTAATACATTTTAAAAAATCAAGGCTAAAATAGTATTTATTTAATAATCCAGCCAGCTTTTTATTTAACTATTTCAAATACATGTTTTATAACATATTAAAATAGTTACCAGCCAAGGGCCGAACGACCAGACTGCAGAGAAACCAATACGGTGGGCGGGAATACAAGTGAGCATATTTTTGCTGTTTCATAAATTCTATATCAACTGATGTACTTGTTAATTTTTAAAAGTAATTCATTAAGATTAAAAGGTTTGGAGAGATAATCATCACAACCGGCTTCAAAACATTTATTTTTATCACCGGTCATGGCGAATGATGTCTGGGCAATTATGGGGAGTGAACTATCAATTCTCTTTATCTCTTTAGTTGCTATATATCCATCCATATTTGGCATTTGAATATCCATAAGTATTAGATTGCACTTATTTTTTTTAGCAATATTAACAGCTTCAAGACCATCGGATGCTCTTAATATGTTTGCATTAGTACGTGCCAATGCTGATTCAAGAACTTTAAAATTCAACTCTTCATCTTCTGCAATAAGTATTATTTTGTTATTCCAGTCATAATTGCATTTAGTTCTTTTGCGGGTTATGGCGGAATCTTTAGTTTTTATTCTATTTTCGATTTTAATTTCCTTATAAGGAATTAAAAAATAGAATATTGAACCAATATTTAATTCTGATTCAATCCATATCTTGCCCCCAAGAAGTTCAACAAGATTCTTACTAATAGAAAGCCCTAAACCCGTGCCACCGTATTTTTTATCTGACATAGTATATATTTGTGCAAATCGTTCAAAGATGAAATCCTGTTTTTCTTTTTTTATACCAATACCTGTATCTTTTACATAAAATTTCAAATAGCCTTCGATATTATCAAAGCCGTATTCTATATAACCTCTAAAAGTATATTTAAGTGCATTTTCCAATAAATTATTCAAAATTTGTTTTAATCTTATGGGATCTGTTTCTATAAATACATTTTTCTTAAGGCAGGCAGGATCTATCCGGATATCAATATTTTTTTTCTTCTTTTTGATTTTCAGTTCATTAAAAATATGCTGTAATTCTATGAAAATATCAGTAACACTACAAAAAGTTTTATTAATACTAATATGTCCGGCTTCAATTTTCGCACAATCTATAATATCGTCAATTAACTGTAATAGACTATCTCCTGAACTAGTAATGTAATTTATATATTCTATTCTTTTCTCTTTAGACAAGTCAATATCTTTTAAAAAATTTGAGAATGCAATAATTGCATTCATTGGTGTGCGGAGTTCATGAGACATATTTGAAAGAAATGCTGATTTTAGTTTGTCGGATTCTTCCGCAATTTTCCTTTCAGATATTTCAATATTTAATTCTTTAGTTCTTTGCTCAACAAGTTTTTCAAGATTCTCACGATGTTCCTTTAGCTCTTTCTCCACGACCTTTTTCTTCCGGTAAGCGTAATAAATTACAAAAATTGCTATTAACAGAAATCCAAATCCTAAAATAAATACGTTCTTTTGAGTTCTCTCTTGTTTTAATTCTGCATTTTTCTTTGTCAGCTCTTTTTCCTTAAGTTCAAAATTGTATAAGCCTTCAAGTTCAGCAACTTTGTTTCGTGATTCAAATGTTTTTAATGAATCTTTTATCTCATTATATCGAACATAATATCCGAGGGATTTTTTATAATCGCCTGCTTTTTCATAAAGGTCTGAGATTAATTTATAATTAAATACAATACTCTCCACATGATTGGATCTCTTGCTTAATTCCAGGCTCTTTTGAAAATAAGATAGTGATTTATCAAATTCTTCAAGGTCAAGATAAAGATTTCCCAGATTATGCAACGCATATATTATTCCAATTTGATAATTTTTTTCACTAAAAATCTCATATGCTTTTGAATAGCAACTGAGAGTTTCATCAAAGTCACCCATATTCTGATAAATAGCTCCCATGTTACTGTATGATCTGCCTATTCCTTCTTTGTCATCTATTTTAATATAGATATTGAGTGAGGTTTTTATATAATGAAGGGCAGTATCATATAACTCCTGGTTTATATAAACCAGTCCGATATTCTGTGTTATTCCTGCTATATTCAGTTCATTATTAAGTGAGTCATTAATTACCAAAGCCTTTTCATAGTATTCAAGAGCTTTTTCATAATTTTCCATTTTTCTGTGCACAACTCCAATATTTTGATAAATATTGGCCAAATTTTGGATATTTTCCTTTTCAATAAAATATGTCAAAGAATTTTGATAGTTTTCAATAGATTCTTTATAATTTCCCAGGTAGAATTCAGTTATACCCAAATTATAATTTATCCCTGCCAGTTTTTGATTGTTATGCAAATCCGTAAATATTTTCTGTGCATTTAGCAAATATTCTTTTGATTCATAAAAATCCCCAAGTTCAAGCTTTGTATGAGCCATAAGCAAAAATGATTTCCCAATAATTGAATCGATTTCCAGTTTGGATGCAAGGCGTTGCGCTTGTGAGGCATAAAAAAATGATAATTCTACTGTATCATATTTATAATATTCGGCCAGTTCAATAAGAGTATGTAATTTTTCTAAAGGATTATCAGTAGCTAATTTTTCTTTTATACTTTTAATATTATCAGTTGTTTCAGAATAAATCCCGGTAAAAAGAAAAAGAAGTATTACTGAAAATGAGACAATTTTTTTCATAACTCAGGCAAAATACTAAATATTTCATATTTATCGATATGAAGAGTAAAACTTTTTTTGGCAAAGATTAATGATAAAGATAACTATTATAATAAAAGCAGTCAATTTATTATTAGTCTCTTAAAGAGTTATGGATTACAGTTATAACAAAAAGGGAACTGTTTTGACAGCCCCCTGATAAAAATTAATGTTATATATTAATTCAAACTATCCTTATTCTTCTCAGACTATTGAACATCCACAGGAATAGTAACTGATGCTTTTACTGCTTTTCCTTTCTGCATTCCCGGTTTCCACTTAGGTGATTGTTTAATTACACGTACCACTTCCATATCCAGCAGAGGGTGTAATCCTCTCAGAACCTTTATATCTATAACCGAACCGTCCTTATCAACAGTAAATTCAACAAATATCTTTCCGGTTATTCTGTTATTTATAAGTTCTTTCGGATACTGGAAATGTTTGAGAATATATTTCTTAAATGCATCTATTCCCCCGGGGAATTCCGGCATTTTCTCAACAACATAAAATACTTCATTTTCAGTCTGTTGCGCATCCTCTTCAACAAGTATAAGTTCAGCCTTATCTTCTAAACTGTATTCTTTTGATCCTGGAACCATAGAATAATGAGCACTTGTTTTAATTAATTTCCGGCTACCTCCAACAGCATAGTTACTCACACCCTCAGGCAGAGGCAGTGGCTGCTTTACCATGGTAATATTTCCGCCGGCATTCCTTATCTCTGAATCTACTGCTACAAAAGAGGTATAGTTCGTTAGTAAATTATATTTAAGTCCTAACCGGGTAATTTCATCAACTAATTCCTTATCATTATTTAAATTATTATAATCATCCATAAGCTGAATTCTTCTTCTTGCCCACAAATATTTTAAAGCTTTATTGTTACCGGATAATTTTGTTCCGGATAGCTTAATGGTTTTACTATAATATTCATTTCCTGTTTGCCCGCTTAATTCAATACTTCCTGAAGCTTTGCCTTTATATTTCCCGATTATTACTATTGGTCTTTCGGCCATTACATCGGGTACATTTTGCGGCTCAACATCATAAGTATTAAATCCAGGATATTTGATCTTGATATTGGTTAAAACAGGAGAACTTATGTATTTTCTGAATTTTTCGGCATTCTTACCTGCTTCACTCTGATTTGTTATAATAAAAGGTTCACCCATGCCAACATGCGCTATACCTTCAATTATATAACGATTTACTGATGATCCAATTCCAAAAGCAAAGAAATTTGCATGGCCCAGATTTTGTTTAATTAAATCAAATGCTTCTTTTTCTACTGAAACATATCCATCTGTAGCAATAATGAATGTACGTGAATAATTTTCCGTTCCCTGGAGTGCAAGTGCACGTTTCAGAGCTGGTAAGAGCTCCGTCCCGCCTCCGCCGTATTGATTATCTATGTGTTTTACTGCTTCATTAATATTCTCTTCTGATGCCGGCATGGATCTATCGAATAACAGACTTGATCCTCCTGCAAATAATAACACATTAAATCTGTCCTGATTTTTCAAATTACCTATCAGGTTTCTTAACAGTTTCTTTGAGATATTCAGCGGAAATCCGTGCATTGAACCGGAAACATCAACAATAAATACATATTCCCTTGGTGGTATTTCAGAAGGTATGATATTTTTTGGCGGCTGAATCATAGCCATAAAGAAATTTTCATTCTTTCCCTCACACAATAATATCCCTGATTCAACTTTATTGCCGGAAAGGCGATATTGAAGAATAAAATCACGATTACCTTCAAATTTCTCTATATTTTTTAATTTAATATTGGCCATGGTAATATTTTCGAAATTTATATCAACTTCATGAGATGATGAACGAATATCACTTATTGGCATACCTGCAGATATATCTACATTAATA
>CBFCXR010000034.1:0-18556 GCA_965602045.1 uncultured Bacteroidales bacterium
CAAAAAAACAGGCTCTTGCTGCTATAGGGCAAGCTGAACTTATTAAAATATATCAAAAATTTTTTGAAGAATATAAACAAATAATTGCGCAGGTATTATTAACAAAAGATATAGTAACAATTCCCAAAAGGCAGGTAAATGCTAAAAACACATTAATTAAACTTTTATCAATGGGAATTATTCCTATTATAAATGAAAATGATACAATTGCTACATATGAGATAGAGTTCGGGGATAACGATACACTTTCTGCACATGTAGCTGCCTTGATTTCCGCGGATTTACTTATTATGCTATCTGATATTGACGGTTTATATTCAGCTGATCCAAGAACTGAATCATCAGCCAAAATTATACATACAGTACATCAAATAACTCCTCAACTTGAAAAACATGCGACTAATTCCGGCAAATCATTCAGTACAGGAGGAATGAAAACAAAAATTGCTGCTGTGAAAATATGTGGTGATGCAAATATTGATACGGTTATTACCAATGGAGCTGATCCTGCAATAATCTTCGATATTCTCGATGGCAAGAAGATAGGGACACATTTTATTGCAAATGAAAATGCATTAACAAATAATTAATAATACAATCAATTAAACTTTTTATTGACAATTATAATAAGTTAATTACATGAATGATATACTTAAAAAAGCAAAGGACGTAAAAATTGCTTCACGTAAATTAGCACAGCTTGACACAGGCAAGAAAAACCTGGCTCTTAAGCTTATTGCAGAATCAATTGAAAAGAACAGGTCTTTAATTAAAAAAGTAAATTTAATAGACCTGAAAGCAGCTAAAGAAAAAGGTTTATCAAATGCTTTTATTGACAGGCTTCAACTTACTGACAAACGCATAGATGGAATGATTAAGGTTCTGAATGATGTGGTAAATCTTAAGGATCCGGTAGGTGAAATTATTAATATGAATACACTTCCCAATGGGCTTAAAGTTGGACAAATGAGAGTTCCTATTGGTGTTATTGGAGTAATATTCGAATCAAGACCAAATGTTTGTATTGAAGTTGCTGCATTAACACTTAAGTCAGGGAATGGGGTTATTTTAAGAGGTGGCTCAGATGCATTTAATTCTAATATATGCCTGGTTAAAATTATAAAGGAAGCACTTAAAAATGCAGATTTGCCGGATAGCTTTGTTGAAATAGTTGAAAATAAAGACAGAGAGTCTGTTAAACAATTATTAAAGATGAAAGATTATATTGACATTATAATTCCACGGGGGGGATTAGAACTTATAAGATTTGTTGAAGAAAATTCTGTAATACCTGTTATCAGGCACGATCTGGGAATATGTCATACGTATGTCGATGAATTTGCTGACCTTGAAATGTCTGTTTCAATTTGTTATAATGCTAAAGTTCAAAGGCCCGGAGTATGTAATGCAATGGAAACTTTATTAGTACATTCAACAATTGCTGATGAATTTCTGCCAAAAATGAAAAGGGAATTTGATAAAGGGCATGTTGAACTCAGAGGCTGTAACAAAACCAGGCAAATTCTGCCGGATATTAAAAAAGTTACTGTTGATGACTGGCAAACGGAATATCTTGACTTGATTCTTTCAATAAAAGTTGTTGAAAATATTGAGGAGGCAATAAGCCATATAAATGATTTTAGTTCCCATCATTCTGATGCAATAGTTACAGACAGCTATACTAATAGTATGAAATTCATTAACGAAATTGATTCTGCTGCATGTTTTGTTAATGCCTCAACACGTTTTAATGATGGTAATGAATTGGGGCTGGGTGCTGAAATTGGAATAAGTAATCAAAAACTACATGTTAGAGGGCCAATGGGACTAAAGGAACTTACTGCTCCAAAATATATTATATATGGCAACGGGCAAGTTAGAAATTAAATTTTTTTAGTTCCGTAATTAAACTGTCAATCTGTTAAAATTAAGCAGGAATTTTATCAATTTATACAATTGTACTAACTTTGCCGGTAAGGATATATAAATTATATGTATAGAACTGCAAGTACTATTATAAGGCAAATTAAAATCATTAATACAGAATGGTTTTGTTATATATAATATACTAAGCCATTCTAATCGGGAATGGCTTTTTTTACATTTAAAAACTCTAATATATTTATCAAATGATTAAAGGATTACCGGAAGCCCAGGGTTTGTATAATCCAATAAATGAGCATGATTCATGCGGTATTGGCTTTGTAACGCAAATCAAGGGTATTAAATCCCATGCTATTATTGAAAAAGGGCTGGAAGTACTGATAAACATGGCTCACAGAGGAGCTGAAAGCGCTGATAATACTTCCGGAGATGGAGCCGGTATTCTGATACAAATCCCTCATTCATTTTTAGTTTCAAAAAATATAAAAGTCCCTTCGGAAGGACAATATGGTACCGGATTAGTATTTCTTCCCAAAGGAGCAAGGGCCAGACAAGACTGTGAGAAGATATTAATGGATGCAATTATTGTCGAAGAACTTGAGATAATTGATTTTCATGATGTCCAGGTAGATAATTCCGTTTTGGGTGAAATTTCCAGGGATACTGAACCGTTTATCCGTCAAATTTATATAACCGGGAAATATGAGCAGGAAGAGCTTGAAAGGAAACTGTATCTGGCCAGAAAGCAAGCTGAAAAGAAAATCAGAGAGTCTGATATATCAAATAAACATGCCTTTCATATACCAAGTTTATCTACAAAAGTGCTGGTTTATAAGGGAATGTTTACACCAGATCAAATCGCCCAATATTATACTGATCTAAAAAATGAAAAGCTAACAAGTGCGATAGCGTTAGTTCATTCCAGGTTTAGCACTAATACATTCCCAACCTGGGATTTGGCACAGCCATTCCGATTCCTTGCACATAATGGTGAAATCAATACTATTAAGGGTAACAGAATGTGGCTAAATGCAAGGGAACCCTTAATGCAAACCGAGTTATTCGGAGAAGATTTAAAAAAGCTATTTCCTATTATAGAACCCGGAAAGAGTGACTCTGCATCACTTGATAATGCTTTGGAATTTCTTGTTCTAACAGGTAAATCCTTACCTCATGCATTAAGTATGCTGATTCCCGAATCATGGAATGATAAAAATCCTATACCTGACAGTCTAAAAGCATTTTATGAGTATCACTCCACAATTATGGAACCCTGGGATGGCCCGGCATCTATCGTTTTCAGCGATGGCAGGTATATTGGAGGCACTCTTGACAGAAATGGGCTTAGGCCATCAAGGTATATTATTACTAATGACGATGTTATTGTAATGGGTTCTGAAGTTGGAGTGCAGGTTTTTCCCCCTGAAAAAATAAGACAGAAAGGAAGGTTAAGACCAGGTAAAATTCTATTAGTTGATACAAAATTCGGAATAATAGTACCTGATGATGAATTGAAAAAACAATTAACCGAAAGAAATCCATATAACAACTGGCTAAAAGAAAACAGAATTGAATTAAAAGATATTGAGGTTATAGAGCGGGTACCTTCATCTCTGGGTGATACATATAATACTTATTTAAGAGTTTTTGGTTATACCAAGGAAGATATCGAAATTTTAATTAAGCCAATGTCTACTGACGGGCAGGAGCCCGTTCATTCAATGGGTAATGATATTCCCCTTGCCATTATGTCTGATAAGCCTCAACGAATGTTTGGTTATTTTAAACAACTTTTTGCACAAGTTACTAATCCGCCGATCGATCCTATAAGAGAAGGGCTGGTTATGTCATTAACCATATATTCAGGTTCAGTTTCCAGAAATCTGCTGAAAGAAAATCCTGCACAATGCAAGCTTATTAAGTTCAGAAGTCCCATAGTAACAAATACTGATTTAGGTAAAATAAAAAAACTGGATCAGAATGAATTCTCTAACCAGGTAATTCCTATTCTATTCCCTGCAAAAAGTAAAGAGAGGGGGAAAACGCTGGAACTGGCACTGAAAGATATATGTAATAAAGCTGAAGAAGCTGTTGATAAGGGGAAAAATTTCATTATTCTTTCTGACAGGGGAATAACTGAAAATCTGGCTCCAATACCTTCATTACTTGCCGTTTCGGCTGTTCACCACCATCTGATTAATATAAAGAAAAGAGTACAGACAGGCCTAATTGTAGAAACTGCAGACGCCAGGGAAGTTAACCATTTTGCCTTATTATTCGGATTTGGAGCAAGTGTGGTTAATCCTTATGCAGCACTTGCAATTATTGAAAATTTAGTTAAAAAGGGTGAAATAAAACATGACTATATTAAAGCCAGGGACAACTATACTAAGGCTATTAATAAAGGTTTGCTCAAGATTATTTCAAAAATGGGAATTTCTACTTTAAGAAGTTACTTTGGATCTCAAATGTTTGAAGCTATTGGTTTGGATGAACAATTTGTTAATAAATATTTTACTGCCACTGATTCGAGGATTGGAGGTATTGGACTGGATGAGATAGCTATGGAAGCGATTTTGTCTCATAACAAAGCATATGCAAAAACAAATAATACTCAGGCAGGATTAAAAACCCAAGGAATTTATCATTTTAGAATGGATGGAGAGTATCACAGTTGGAATCCCGGGAGTATCAGCTTATTGCAGTGGAGTGTAAAATCAAATGATTACAATAAATATAAGGAATATAGTGCGATTGTAGAAAAAGAAAACCGCAGGCCCCACTTTTTACGAGGATGCTTAAACATTAAAAACGGGAGAAGAATACCTCTTGAAGATGTGGAACCGGTATCAAATATTGTTAAACGGTTCGTTACCGGAGCAATGTCATTTGGGTCAATTAGTAAAGAAGCTCACGAGTCTCTGGCTATTGCTATGAATAAAATTGGTGGTAAAAGTAACACCGGCGAAGGAGGTGAAGATCCTGACAGATTTGTTAAAAAAAAGGATGAAAGCTTTGCAAGAAGCGCAATTAAGCAAGTTGCCTCCGGAAGGTTTGGTGTAACTAATAATTATCTTGTTAATGCCGATGAAATACAGATTAAAATTGCCCAGGGGGCAAAACCCGGAGAGGGGGGACAACTTCCCGGATATAAAGTTGATAAGGTTATTGCGAAAATTAGAAATTCTACTCCCGGAATAACATTAATTTCGCCTCCTCCGCATCATGATATATATTCAATTGAAGATTTGGCTCAACTTATATTCGACTTAAAATGTACAAATCCGGGTGCACGGATAAATGTTAAACTTGTATCTGAAAAGGGAGTAGGAACGATTGCGGCAGGAGTTGCAAAGGCTTATGCTGATAGTATAACAATAAGCGGCAATGAAGGAGGCACGGGAGCCAGTCCTGCAAGTTCTATTAAACATGCAGGCCTACCTATGGAAATGGGAATTGCTGAAGCACAGCAAACATTAGTTATCAATAACCTTCGTGACAGAGTTATATTACAAACCGACGGACAATTGAAAACAGGCCGTGATGTTGTTTATGCAGGACTATTAGGAGCTGAAGAATTCGGATTTGCAACCTCATCATTAATAGTACTTGGTTGTATTATGATGCGTAAGTGTCACCTTAATACCTGTCCTGTTGGAGTAGCTACACAAGATAAAGAACTTAGAAAAAAATTTCATGGAAAGCCGGAATACCTTATTAACTTCTTCAACTTCATTGCCCGGGAAATAAGAGAAATATTAGCAGAAATGGGATTCCGCAGTTTTGATGAAATAGTCGGAAGAGCTGATTTACTGGAACCAAGGACAGATATTACACACTGGAAAGCAAGAAAAATAAATTTATCAAATATTATTTATGTGCCAAAAGAAGCATCTGTGAATGAAAATCACTCTGCCAGATTACAAAATCACAAGATTCATGATATATTGGATAAAAAATTGATTGATCTAGCAAAAAAAGCAATAAAAAATAAGGTGAAAGTATGGATTTCAAAAGAAATAAATAATACTAACCGGGCAGTAGGTGCTATGCTCTCAGGAGAAATTTCCAGGCTTCATGGATTGAAAGCTCTGCCAGACGGTATTATAAACTGTAAGTTCAGGGGCTCTGCAGGACAAAGCTTTGGGGCTTTTCTTGTTGCAGGTACTCATTTTGAGCTGGAGGGTGATTCAAATGACTATCTTGGTAAAGGTCTTTCAGGTGGAAGAATTGTTGTTGTTCCTCCACGTGGTACAACATTCATACCCCAGGAAAATATAATAATAGGAAACACTGTTCTTTATGGCGCCACTAGCGGAGAAGCATACATCAGGGGGATTGCAGGAGAACGTTTTTGTGTCAGGAATAGTGGTGCCGTTGCTGTTGTTGAAGGCGTCGGAGACCATTGTTGCGAATATATGACCGGAGGCCGGGCTGTAATTCTTGGTACAACAGGAAGAAACTTTGCCGCCGGGATGAGTGGAGGTATCGCTTACGTTCTGGATGAAACCGGGAATTTCGAATATTTCTGTAATAAAGGACTTGTTGAACTTGGTATTGTCGGGGATAGAGACGATATAATTGAACTTCAGGCATTAATTAATAATCACTATGCTTATACACGGAGTGAACTCGCTGAAAGAATACTGGTAAACTGGGATGAATACCTTTCAAAATTTATTAAAGTAATACCATTCGAATATAAAAAAGTATTGGAAGAGCAAAAGCTGAAAAAGCTGAAAAAGAAAATCAGCCTAACTGAAGATGAACCTTATCATCATTATTAATATGCTTTTGATATTATTTTCTGAGAAGATAAAGCATAAACTATTGATATTTAATATGAAATATTATGGGAAACCCAAAGGGATTTATAAAAATCAAATATAAAAGTGCTGGTTACCGGCCTGTAAACGAAAGAATAAACAACTATAGCGAAGTTGAGCAACCTCTTAATGATCAGGATAGAATAGATCAAGCCTCCCGGTGCATGGATTGTGGTGTACCCTTTTGTCAGTGGGGATGTCCTATAATCAATAATATGCCTGAATGGCAGGATGCAATTTATAAAGGAAACTGGAAGGAAGCTATTGATAATTTACATATAACTAATAATTTTCCTGAATTTACAGGTAGAATTTGTCCTGCACCATGTGAAGATGCCTGTACGCTTAGTATTAATGACAAACCCGTAACAATCAGGGAAAATGAATTATCGGCTGTTGAAAAAGGTTTTAAGTCAGGTTATATTAAACCGAATCCGGCAAAATACAAAACAAACAAAAAAATTGCTGTTATTGGTTCCGGCCCTGCAGGATTGGCATGTGCTGATCTTTTAAACAAGCAAGGGCATAATGTAACTCTATTCGAGAAGGATGATGCCGTTGGGGGTCTTTTAAGATATGGCATACCTGATTTCAAGCTAAACAAAATGGTTATAGACCGAAGATTAAATATTTTGGTTGATGAAGGACTAAACGTTAAAGTAAATTCTCATGTCGGTATTGATATTTCAGGTGAAGGCATGATTAAAAACTATGATGCTTTATGCCTTGCAATTGGAGCAATGAAGCCCCGCGATCTTCAAATCGAAGGCAGGAGCCTTAGAGGGATACACTTTGCAATGGAATTTCTGACACAACAAAATAAAATTATCCGCAGGGTAAATATCTCCCAAGAGGAAAGAATATCAGCCAGTAATAAAAATGTTATCGTAATAGGCGGAGGAGATACTGGTTCCGATTGCGTTGGAACCTGCGTGCGCCAGGGAGCGAAAAGTATTACACAGATTGAAATACTACAAAAACCTCCTCAACAAAGAAACCAGGATAATCCATGGCCATACTGGGCTAATATTCTCAGGACCTCAAGCTCTCATGAAGAAGGATGCGAAAGAAAATGGGGCCTGTCTACAAAAAAATTTACCGGAGAAAAGGGATGCATTAAAAAAATTGAAGTAATAGAAGTTAACTGGACTAATGAAAATGGTAAGATGGTAATAGTAGAAAAACCTGAAACCAGACAATCAATTGATGCTGATTTGGTTCTTCTTTCCATGGGTTTTGTGCATCCGATTCATGAAGGATTAGCTGATGAATTAGGACTCCAATATGATCAAAAAGGAAATATTAATATCAATGAAAAATATCAAACCAGCAGTTTAAAAGTCTTTGCAACAGGAGATGCCGTGATGGGAGCAAGCCTTGTAGTGCATGCAATTAACGGCGGAAGAAGAGCTGCTATAAATATTGATGAATTTCTAAAATCAAAGAAATAATTCATTCACTTTCCGGGACAACCTTTACCTTAATTTTAGTATTAATAGTACCTTCTCCATTTTTGTCCCAGAATAATGCTTCCCAATCATATTCTTTATCTGCTTCCAAAGGACTACCTATGGTTAGTGATATATTTAATATTTCTGCCTGCTTGGGATCAATTCCTTCATTGCTATAGGCAGCAAATGCATCATCGGCTGAAAGAACAACATTACCCTCGCTATCCTTAACTTCTATCTTACATCCTATTTTTGCCTTTCCTTCCTCAAGTACATATCCTTCAACTCCGTTTAAAACAATAAATACCTTTTTACCATATTCTACTTCATTTGAATTACATTTCTCATTATCCAAAGTCAGATACGCATCTTCAACACTTAATCCTTTATAAGAATATGATAACCCGGATAATAAATCCTTATTAACGCCAACAGTACATGCGCTTAAAATAATAATTATTACCATGCTTAAAACAGGGTTAAAATTTCTCATTCTTTTTAATTTTTAAGCTATCCACTTATTAATTTAAGTATCTAATATAATTTAAATTATTCAATACTGGTAATATATCAATTCATGACTTAAGTAATTTCAAGGCCCAGAATCATAACATCGTCAATTTGCGGATGGTCATTTTTCCACTCATTAAAAAATGAAATTAAGGCCTCTTTTTGTTTGACAACATTTATATTACATATATCCAGCAACAATTGCTGAAATGCTTTATTTCTTAATTTTTTACCTAACGGTCCTCCAAACTGATCAATAAATCCATCAGTAAATAAATAAATCAAATCCCCCTTTTTTATTTTAATATTGTGATTAACGAACGGAGGAGTGGATTTCAGATGAATACCTATTGGCATGCGATCAGCCTGCACAATCATTAACTCATTATTTCTAATAAGATATAACGGATTATATGCTCCTGCATATTGAAGGTTATAATTATGAGTGTCTATAATACATAAGGCAATATCCATGCCGTTTGAGACTTCTCCTTCCTCGCCCGTTTGTTTTAATGATCTGATAACATTATCCCTTAATTGATCCAGTATACTACTTGCTGTTTGAAAATTTCCCTTACTAACAATTTCATTTAAAGCAATAGTTCCCATCATATGCATAAACGAACCTGATATACCATGGCCCGTACAATCTACACATGCAACAATCAGACTATTTTTATATTCTTCCACCCAGTAAAAATCTCCGCTTACAATACTTTTTGGCATACTTAATATAAAATACGGGGGCATGACTTTATCCATAAACTCCTTGCTGGGCAGAACAGCATCCTGAATAAGTTTTGAATATTGGATATCGTCAATAATATCTCTTTGTTGATCCAAAATTTTATCCCGCTGTTCTCTTATTTTTTCTTTGAGTTTTATTTCTTTTTTAACTAATGTGCTAATAAGAAAATATGCAACAAATGCCAATACTAAAGGCGCAGCATCAATTATGTAATGCAGCGAATTTTCTTTATGAAGTTTTATAATATTTCTTGCCGAGAATGAGTAACTATGTGAAATTAAATCTACAATATATGCCAATAAAGGAAAAAACAGGCCGAAAATTGCCCCATATAAAATATATAATATTATAAGATTCTGATACTTAGTTAATTTCATCTATTAGCATTAAAATAAATAACGAATAACCCGGGGTTATTACTTAAGTTAAAATTTACACAAAAAATTGGTTAATGCCAAATTACTATATAGATAAATATGTTAAAAATTATCTTCCTGCTAAAAACAATATATTTTAATGCTGAAGTTAGTCTTCGAATAAAATACTATCTCAACCTTAAAGTATGATTATTTAATAAGATTATTATGATTTTTAAAAAGGTCAATCAGAATTTAATTATACTAAATTTGATACACAAAGTTATATCTTTGTAAATATTCCTTATGCGAATACACATATATACATAAGAATTTTTACTTCATCGTATATTTAAATATTCAGTTTATAAATTATGTTTCACCCTAAATATACTATTAAAAATATTGCTTATCTGGTCTTTGTATTAATCCTGATTACTACATTAAAGGGACATTCACAGGCAAGCTTTGAAGTAATGGATACAATATGTAATAATGATTCTGTTACTATTACTAATACTTCACGTATTGCAAATACATATAACTGGAATTTTTGTTCCGGTAACCTGACTTATGCACCTGAAGGAGATAATATTCAAAACCAGGGTAATCTATACGGCCCGGCATTTATTGACATAGTTAAAAACACGGAAGGATATTATGCATTTATAACAAACCAAACAAATAATACCCTTACCAGGTACTTTTTCGGCAATAATTTATTATCCGTACCTGTATCATATAATTTAGGAAACTTTGAAGGTATTATTCCGCCATACGCTCAAGGAATACAGATCGTACAGGATAATGATATATGGTATGCATTTATTGTTGGAGGCCAGAATGCTGATTCAAGACTCGTAAGAATTAATTTTGGCAGTTCTCTCAATAATAACGATCCTACCCCATTGAACCTCGGCAATATTGGTGAATTAAATTCCCCTGTTGATCTTTTTATGTTTAACGAAAACAGTAACTGGTATGGCTATACTGTAAACTCAGATGATAATACTATCAGCAGATTCAATTTTGGAAGTAGTCTAACCAATCGGCCCAATGGTTTAAATCTCGGTAATATAGGTAATCTTGATAAGCCATGTGGTATTTTACCCTGGCATGAAAATAATAACTGGTATTTGTTTATTTCAAATTCCAATTCTAACCGCATTACCAGGTTAGATCTCGGCAACTCCCTGTTTAATGATCCTTCAGGAGAAAACATAGGTAATCCGGAATATCTTTATCAACCTTCAGATCTTACACTTATCAAAGATTGTGAGATGATATTTGGCTTTGTTATTAATAGCAATAACAGTATAGTCAGACTGGATTTTAATGACGGTATTACGGAAGAACCCGCTTTTACTTCTCTGGGAGAAACAAGTAACCTCTTCGGACCAATTGGTATTTCTGATATTTTCAGAGTGGGCGATACTTTATATACATTTGTTTCAAATAATGAAAATTCAACCATTACAAGATTATTTTTCACAGGATGTAATAATTCATCATTAATACATTCAACTGACAGGAGTCCACCTGTTATTATTTATGATTCCCCCGGTATTTATAACATATCATTAGCATTAGACGAAGGGACAGCTAACCAGGAATATTTCTGCAAAAATATTGTTATATCCGAGAATCCGGAATTTACTCTTGGCAATGATACTACGATTCCTGTTGGAGAAATCCTTTCAATTAATGCGGGACAAGGCTATTCAGGCTATTTCTGGTCGACAGGTGATACCAGTCAGATTATCGAGGTAAATTCTTCAGGAATCTATTCAATAACAGTAACTAACGAATATGGTTGCCCGTCTTCAGATGAAATAGAGGTAACTGTTGACGTCGGTATCCCTAATTTTATAACCCCGAATAGTGATGGTTATAACGATACCTGGGAAATACCTGTTCTCAGAAATACTCCTGATGCAGATATCAAAATATACGATCGTTTTGGCAAATTAATCATTTCATATAAGGGAAGTGATCAGGGCTGGGATGGTAAAGAAAATGGTAAATCTGTGAGACCCGATACTTACTGGTATATTATAGACTTAAAAGATGGCACTAAACCTCTTAAGGGTAACATTGCGGTTAAATATTAGGGATGAGAATAAGATTAGCTGTTTTAATTATAATACTAATCCGGCAAATTCAATTATTTGCACAGGAATTACCAGTCTATCAACAATATTTATTAAACCGTAATTTAATAAATCCTGCTATTACAGGCTTTACAGGTTGTGCATCCTTTCAATTATCTGACAGGCATCAATGGATTGGTATATCTGATGCTCCTAATACACAATCAATTAGTGCACAAAAAGGCTTTTTAAGCAATGATAATAAAATACATGGCATTGGCTTAAATTTATATCATGATATTAATGGCGCATACCAACAGCTTGGTGGTGACTTTTTATATGCATATCACTTCACTATCAGCCGGCAAAATAATATTAATCTGAGTCTTGGTTTGTCTGTTTCTGTGTTCCAGAAATTAATCAATGAATCAGATTTTACCCCTGTTTATGATCCGATAATTAACGGAACTAGAAATAATGAAATACTACCTGAGGCCGGTGTAGGAATTTTGTTGCATAATGAAAACTTTTTTGCCGGTTTATCAGGAATAAAATTACTTTCATTCATAGAAACAATACAGGAGATGGAACGGCATTTCTACTTATATTCAGGACTGGCATTTAATAATGCCCGATCAACTATTATATATGAACCATCTATACTCCTTAAGATAACTGAAAGTCTTAAAAAACAAATAGATATTAATTTCAAAACTATTTTCAATGATAAGTACTGGCTCACATTCTCCTATCGTAATAATATAAGTAAAATTCCATGGCAGAGTATTTCAATAATTTCAATTTTCGGAATTAATTCAGGAAATTTCTCATTCGCTTACGTATTTGATGCCGGACTAAGTAGAATTCAATTGTACAATTACGGTTCACACGAATTTATGATTAGATATGAAATATGCCCATCAAAAAGCCGTGATCTGGATTGCCCTACATATAAAGGATTAATGAAAAGATACAGAACCAGGTAAGCTTAAGATTTGCTAAATCCCTTGTTCAGAACCAAAAGTTTTTCGGCAACCAGGAAGTCAATTGTTTTAATTATCCCTGTTTTTAAGGGAGTGATATTATAGCCAAGTTCAGTTTGTGCTTTATTACTGGAAATTTCCCAATTATAGTTATATTTTTTAACCAGCCCCGGGGTAATTAATGGTTTAATGCCAAACAATTTTGCAGCTATCAGCATTATATTTGAAACAAATAACATTAAAAATACAGGAAATCTGAAAAGTGAATATTTCTTAGCCGACACTTCAGATAAAGTTTTAAAAAAATCAATATACGATACATTCTCTCCTCCTAAAATGTATCTCTCCCCTGCTTTACCATTTTCCAAAGCTAAAATGTGGCCATTAACAACATCATCTATATACACATAATTACCAATACTTTTCCCATTTCCCGGAAGAATACGAAAGTTACCTTTAATATATAATCTTATTAATCTGGTAACTCCGTTACTTGTACTCAATAAACCCGGACCATATATGCGGGATGGATTTACTATTACTACATTTAATCCCTGCGCTGCTCTTTCTGATATTAATTTCTCAGCTTCAGCTTTTGTACTTTCATATAAACTGAAATAATCAACCTGTCTTTTAGATTCTTCATTAATAATACTATGTTCCGATGGCCCAAAAACACCGGCTGTTGAAGTAACGATTATTTTTTTCACTCCAACTTTTGCAGCAACATTTAATACGTTTAATACTCCGGTATAGTTAATATCATAGAATGTGCCGGGATTTTTCGCCCATACCTGTGCATATGCCGCAAGATGAAATACATATTCACAATTTAACATAGCCTTTTCAAGGCTTTTTATATCAGTAACATCCCCCTTAAATAAATGAATATTTCCGGTTTTAAGATAATTTGCTTTGTCCCCGGAACGATACAAGGCATTAACTGTATATCCCCGTTTTACCAGTTCTTTACATAAGTTAATACCCAAAAAACCCGTTGACCCTGTTACAAATACTCTCATAATATTACAGATTATTCAGAATGAGACAACTTTAAAGTGATTTCAGGATTATTCAAAATTGAAAACCATTCATTTGAAATAGCGAGAACAACATGTAAAATAACCGCGGGCCATATATTTCCTGATAATAAAGTTATAAAACACAATATTATTCCAAAAGGTATGGCTCCGATAGCTTCTTTTAATCCCTGGGGAATATGGACAAATGAATATATCAGAATATTAATTATTATTGCAGGCCACATGTCAAATGCCCGTACGCATGAAAATAATAAAAATCCCCGGAATAAAAATTCATATGATATTAAATAAATAATCCATCCCATTGAACTTAGAATAAGTAATTTAATATTCCATACTTTCGTCCTGATCAATGGATATTTTATTAAATTCCCAGGATTTCGCGATGCAAAAAAGTTCATTGTTATTATTAAACCTGATAATACAATAATATAAATAACTGTCATTTTATCAATAGAGAAATCAATTCCATAATCAGTAATCTTTTGAGGTAATAACATAAAAAATACAATGGAGGGTAAAAGAGCAAAAAAAATAAATCCGGCTATCTGCCTGAAATATATCCGGTATTCCATAGCTTTTTTTACACCAAAAAGTATATGAAATTTATTATTGAGCCTGCCGGAATTTGTTATAAAATGAAAAAGTAAGAAACTTATGATAGTAACAGCCAGAGATATAATAGAATAAATATATTCATGATTTAAAAAAAGTTTAAAATTCATAAGTATTTCGTTTTTTCGTTAAAGTTGTTTCCTTAAGAACTGATATAATTTCATTTTTGAAAAATAATAATTCCCGGTAAATAGCAAAAATATATTACTCTTAAATGGTTAATATAGGCATTTAGCTTGTATTAATCTCAATAAAATAACCCCCATGCTTCCTTATATTTAAAACATTTCCCCCGTCAAATATTAAATACTGGCCTTTTATGCCCATTAATTTTCCGGAATATTCAGGCAACTTGTCCAGACTAATGCTATTTACCTTTAAAGGATATTCTTTTACAGGATAGTTAACTTTTGTAATATTGTCATCATTGATAATGTATTGCCTGAACTCACCAGGGATAGCATTTATTGCAGATTCCTTCTCTTCCTTAAGATCAAAATTCTCAATTATCCTGTTAGTCAACATATTTCTCCAGTTAGTTTTATCCGCAAATACCCTTTTCAGGATTACTTCAATTAATCCGGCTAAATATCTGTTAGGTGTCCTTGCTAATTTAATTGCAAAACTCGCACCCTGGTCTATCCAACGTACAGGTATCTGAGTTTCCCTTGTGACTCCTACTTTAATAACGCTCGATACAGCCAGATACACAATATGATCAATCAAACAGTGTCCCCCGGCAAATTTAATATCACGTGCAACTCCTTCATGTGCCCTGCATAATTCGGGACGAAGAACACACTCCTCTGTTTCAGGTGCAGAAATAAAACATGGATAACAATAACCCTGTGCAAATGATGTTTTTGTCTGCCTTCCACACTTGATGCAGTTAATCTTATTACTATATTTAATTAATATGTCTTTCTCCAATAACCTGTTCATCTCAATTTCATTTTCTCCTATCGGCAGATAATAATTCACAATATCATTGTATTCTGCTCTCATTTTTAAAATATTGCCCTTATAAGTCATATCTGTAATTTTTAGCTCTAAGAATAAAAAAAAATTCAGTCTATTATTATATTGATATATAAGTTATTACAAACTTTTATGAAAATAATTTAAAATTATTACTACTATGTTTTGCATAGTATTATATTTTTTATATATCTTTGCATAGTATTTTTCATGTTAATACATAGTAATGGATTCAGATTTATTCAGTAATAGTATTTTTAGAAAACCTTTCACGGTTTTCAGCCTTATTAACATCATTATTTTTCCCGAAAAAGGTATTTAAAAAAAATGAAAAAATGAAAAAAACTTTAACAATCAATTTAGCATGTATGGTCTATAATATTGATGAGGATGCTTATATCAAGCTTAAAACCTACCTTAAAAATATAGAATCATATTTCTCGGATGAAAAAGAGATCAACGATATTATGAATGATATAGAAACAAGAATATCTGAACTTCTGACTGAGAAAATAACTTCGCACAAGCAAGTAGTTACGCTCCATGACATTGAAGAAATTATAATAACCATGGGAGAACCACATGAATTTGGAGATCCTGACAAGGAAGAAAAGCGAAAATCATTTAGCAGCCATCCTCCGAAGCGTATTTACAGAGATCCTGATAACCGTGTGCTTGGGGGAGTTTGCGGTGGATTGGGTGCATATATGGGTATTGATGGTTTATTAATAAGAATTGTTTTTGTTATAATATTTTTCTTGTTTGGAGTCGGGCTGTTAATCTACCTTATCTTATGGATTATTATTCCTGAAGCAAGGACTACAGCACAAAAATTAGAAATGCGGGGAGATCCTGTTAATGTATCGAATATCGGAAGTTTTGTTAAAGATGAATTTGAAAATGTTAAAAATAGTTTCAAGGGTAAGAAATCATAGATAATTAATAAAATTAATATTAAGTGCCGGTACCGGATAATTTTAAAGATTTTTATCAAAATCCACTGAAATGAATTTAGAAAATGCTACAGCACAGATGAGAAAGGGAGTATTGGAATTCTGTATTCTCTCTATATTGTTAAAAGGTGATGCCTATGCATCCGACATTATAAAAAAGTTAAAAGAATCAAAATTAATAGTTGTAGAAGGAACTCTTTACCCGCTATTAACAAGACAAAAAAACGCCGGCCTCTTAAGTTACAGATGGGAGGAATCCACACAAGGTCCGCCAAGAAAATACTATGCTTTAACTGATAAAGGAAGAGAATTTCTTAAAGAACTTAATTCTTCATGGCAGGAGTTAATGGAAGCAGTTAATTCAATAAATAATATATAAAATTTATTAAAAAATGAAACAGGCTGTTCAGATAAATATAGGAGGAAGGTACTTTCATATTGATGAAGATGCATACCTGCTTTTAAAACAATATCTTGATGCATTGAAGGATCATTTTATAAAAGATAAGGAATCAGGAATTGAAATAATCGAAGATATTGAACATAGGATGGCTGAACTGCTGGAAAGCAGATTATCAAATATCAAACAGGTCATTACTTTGGAAGATGCTAATGAAACGATTAAGATTCTGGGTAATATAGAAGATTTTGAATTTGCTGAAGAAAAAGAAGAATCCCAAAAAGAGCATAAGTCAACATATTATGCAAAGGAGGGCAGGCGTCTTTACCGCGATCCTGACAACTCCTATCTTGCCGGTGTTTCTGCCGGACTGGGAGCCTATTTTAACATAGATCCTTTATGGCCCAGACTTGTATTTATTGCATTATCCTTTGCACATGGATTCGGATTGATTCTTTATATCATCTTATGGATTATTGTTCCTAAAGCAAGAACAACTGCTCAAAAGCTCCAGATGAAAGGCGAGCCGGTAACCGTACAAAACATTGAAAAGTCAATTAGTGACGAATATCAAAAAGTGAAGACCAATATTCATAAAATGAGAAAATCAGACAGATATCAAAGAACAGAGGGAGTATTTGTTGATATTCTGAATGGGATAGGTTTGTTATTAAAGGCTTTCCTAAAATTAATTATTTCTATTATTGGGATCGCTTTTATTGTTGTAGGAATTATTTTGATCGTAGGTATAGGAATTGCATTTTTTACCAGTTTTAATTTATTCGGTGCAATGCATTGGCCAAGTTTTAATTTTCCCGGATTATCAGATATATTTATTGAGTTTAATAATATTAGTTTAATAGCAATTTGCATAATTATATTAATATCAGTACCCATAATTAGTCTTATTTATGCTGGCATCAAATTAATTTTCAACATTAAATCCAGAAACAGGTTTCTTCGCGCAACAGCTATAACAGCATGGATCCTGGCTCTGATATTTCTAATTACATTAGTATTTGTTGAAGGTGAAAACATGGCATTTGAAGCAAGCGGCTCTTCGGAATATAGTATAAAAAATAATAATTATTCAACATTATATATTGATAAAAAAGACGAATATGATATTATTAACAGTATTACTGTCTATTCAATTTTTGATTTTGATATTTATTATAACAGACATTATAAAACAATACTTGGAAAGCCAAAACTTAATATAGTAAAAGGCCGTGAAGATCACCCTCAGCTGGTGATAAAAAAATATGCAAGAAATGTGAGTTTGAATTATGCAGGGAACTATTTAGATGAACTTGAATATAACTGGGAACAGCAGGATTCAATCCTGTATTTCGATCAGTTTTTTACAATTGATAAGGATAAAAAATGGAGATTTCCAAAAGTGGAATTAACGCTGAAGATCCCTGAAAACACAATAATATACATCTCCAGGGGAATGGAAGATATACTGCATGACATTGATAATATTCACTTCTACCGGGAGGATGACATGACCGGTCAAAGATGGATTATGACAAATAGAGGGCTTAAATTATTTAAGACTAAAATTACAGAATAATCCCGTATTAAATTTCCCGTTATAGTTTTTTTTATAAATTTGCACGACTTTTTTATAAGTAAATTGTCCGATAGTGTAATGGTAGCACTGCAGATTTTGGTTCTGCCGGTTCAGGTTCGAATCCTGGTCGGACAGCTAAA
>CBFCXR010000035.1:0-18268 GCA_965602045.1 uncultured Bacteroidales bacterium
CCTTGTCCGTGAAAATGCTTCTCTCCGGCAGCATCTTCCGGCTTTAGAATTGTATATTCTGAATTAGGATCGTTACAACCGCAAATATCACACATTTTTCAGCTTTTATCAGTTAACTATTTATTGCTATAATTATCTGGTTTCCCGCTCATTAAAAATATTTGATTATTTATAAATTATCTAATAACCTCGCAGGTAGTGACCAAATGTGACAGCTTTTATACCGGTGCAAAATTACTAAAAAGTAACTTAGTTAACAAAGATGCTGATTAGATTAATCAACATTGATTGATTTAACTCTTAATTCCCTTCCGTGCAAAATACTATATTTAAATGAACTGCATGCAGGGCAGTTTTCGATATAATTCTCAGGATTAAATTCAGTATTACATTCATCGCATTTAGCACTGGCTTTGATCTTGATTATTGTGATTTTTGCATCCTTAAGAGGTGTATCTTTTACTGCTGATTCCAATGCAAACTCCAGCGCTTCCACTATTACTCCTGATAGTATTCCTACTTCTATCTCGACCTCATTTATTTTTTTAGCCTTGGCTTTTTTTGCTGTCCTGCTGGCAATATCAACAATATTCAGGGCAATTGAAAATTCGTGCATATTTTTTATATTTCGCTACTCGTATTTCGTTACTCATTTCTCACCAAAAGTCAATCAAAAATCATTCCCACATACTCGGGACTATCCAAAAAGCTATGTTATTCACTCATACAACAATTCAACAATTTCACAATTTAACATGAATTAATCAATAACTGTTACATTTTGTCCAGAAATAGGTAAACGAATTCTTTTTCACACCTTCGTACCCTTTCCATGGGTTAAAGAAGTTAAACCATGAAGTATTTTCCAACTTTATATTTTGCTCATGGGTTGTTCCGGTTAATCTTATAGTCTTATCTTTATCAGTTTCGATGCAAAAGGGCATTTTAAAACCGTCTTCCACCTCAGTCCATTTATATGAAAAAGTCACATCATCAGAATCATTCTGAAATGAGTATTCAAGTACCGGTAAACGAGTATCATAAAGGTATTTCTTAAAAAAAGCGTTATAGTTATCGTTAGTGCTGTGATTGACAAATTCAATAAAATCTTCTGTTTCCACAATTTTATATCTGTTTTGAACACAGAAATTTTTAATTATACTGAAAAACAGGGAATCATTATTTAAAGCACTTCTCAAACAATGCAGCATCATTGCTCCCTTGGTATAGATATCACTACTGGCAAAACTGTCTTCATTCACATTTCTGTTTTGTACCATTGGCCAGAAATTATAGATGCCGAGACTTTTATTGCTTATTTCATAAAGATATTCCACTCTGCCAAAAATATTTTCAATAAATAATAATTCTGCGTAAGTCGCAAATGCTTCATGTATCCAGGCATCAGCCATATCTCCGGCTGACAGGGAATTTCCCCACCATTCATGTGCAGTCTCGTGCACGATAATGTAATCATACATTCCGTTTCTGTAGGCATAGTTACCTTTATTGCTGTACGCATTACCATAGGCAATAGCCGATTGATGTTCCATACCTGCATAAGGTGACTCAACCAATCCAAAGCCATCTTTTATAAAAGGATATTTTCCAAATACATCACTGTAGAATTTCAGAACCTCAGGAACTTGCTTAAAATGTTTTTCTGCTTTTTCAAGGTTCCATGGCAACACATGGTACTTCATAATTAATGTATCTTCATCCAGTATCAGGGTATCATTAAATTGAACGAACTTACCCATATAAAAAGTAACATTATAATTATTTATCGGATAACTGACAAACCATTCAAATCTTTTATAGGATTTATTAATTATTTCTGTTTTTCGTAAAACTCCGTTTGATATTGCTTTATATCCATCAGGAACTTCAATATTTATTTTCATTGAATCAGGCTCATCACTCAGATGATCTTTGTTTGGCCACCATGAGCTTGCTCCAAGATGTTCGCAAGCAACACTTATCCACCTGTTAAATCTTTTATCACGTTTCCATACAAAACCACCATTCCATGGAGGATCTTCTGCAATTAATGGTTTCCCGTGATATTCGACTGTAATCATATGCTTTTCCCCGGGATTTAACTTTTCCGGAAATTCTATAAAAACAGCATTGAATTCCCTTTTAAAATTTAATTCCTGGCTTTTGCATGTTATTTTTTCTATGGTATAGTTATCAAACAAATCGATTTGAATTGTTTGACTATTTTCCAGTACCTTGAAATAAATATCATTTGTGCCGGTAATTTGTTTACCTTTTGGAATTATTCTTACTGTAAGATCGTAATAATATACATCAAAGCATGTTCTTTCATTCCTTAAAGCTCCTCTTAAGGTATCAGCCCTGGTATATTCAGGTCTGTAGCCGGTTTCCGATAAAAGTTCTTCATTTTTGTAATAATATTTCTTCAAAAGTTTTAATTTATACGAGGATTCGCAGTAATACCTGGTAAATATTTTATTTTTCTTGAATCCGAGTGTTTTAGCTTCAATCATGTCATTACACGCGTCATCAAAATTCCCCAGTTTTATTTTTGCCAGACCTCTGTTATGAAATGCGGTAGAATTATCAGGTTTAATCTCAATATACTCGCTCATTATTTTTATTGCTCCATGATAATTTTGCTTTTTAAAGTCATTAATTCCTTCCTGCCATATAATATCAGCACTCTGACCAATAGTAAGGCATACAAATCCTGATAAACATGTTGCCAAAAATATTTTCCTAATCATAAGCTTGTTAATATTTATAGTCTGATGAAGATACCAAAAGTATGGAGTTGAACATGTTAAGAATTGTTTTTATAATATTTATTTAATAGCGATTTTGCTGCAGTAAATGCACTCATCTTATCAGCTGTTACTTTTTCTTCATATTGCTTCAGAAGATTCCGGATGTCTTTATTATGATAGAAATTATCTTTTAGATTCTGATTTATTGTTTCATAGAACCAGTAACGTGCCTGGTGTTTTCTATGCTTTTCAAAAAAGTTATTTTGTGTTGTGAATTTTCTATATTCCAGGATAGTATCCCATGTTTGATCTATACCTTCAGCATTTTTTGATGAACAAACCATTACTTTTGGTATCCAGCCTGATTCTAACGGAGGGTAGAGATGCAATGCATTTCTATAATCGTTTTTGGCTCTTTCGGCATTTTGGATATTATCACCATCTGCTTTTGTAATAATTAAAATATGGGCCATTTCCATAATCCCCCTTTTAATACCCTGCAATTCATTGCCGGCACCAGCTAACATTAATAACAGGAAAACATCCACCATAGAATGTACTGCAGTTTCAGACTGGCCTACTCCAACTGTTTCAATAAATATTATATTATATCCTGCTGCTTCACAAAGAATTATTGCTTCCCTTGTTTTTCTGGCCACTCCACCAAGAGTGCCTGATGAAGGTGATGGTCGAATGAATGCATTTGGATTACCTGACAGGTTCTCCATTAATGTTTTGTCTCCTAATATAGATCCTTTTGATCGTTTACTACTTGGATCTATTGCCAATATTGCCAGTTTTTTCTTATTTCCAGTCAATTTCAAACCCAAAGATTCAATAAAAGTACTTTTACCCACTCCCGGCACTCCTGTTATTCCGATTCTAATTGCTTTTCCAGAATAAGGAATGCATTTCTTAATTATCTCTTGTGACATTTCAACATGTTCGGGTAATGTGCTTTCAATAAGAGTTATAGCCTGACTTAATGTAATCCGGTTTCCATTAAGTATGCCGGCAACGAACTCATCAACTGAAAGTTGTCTTTTCTTCTTTTGTTTAAGCTTTTTAACTGAATCTTCACTTACAGAGGGGGGAGGTGTTATCCCATCACTAATAGACAGGGCGCTTTTGTACCTTTCCTTTTTTTTCATATTAAATAGCAGCGCGAATTTAATAATAGTAAATATGCTTCATTTGTTGCCCGGGATCAAGGCTGCCTGGTATTTGTAAATATATTAATTCACTTGTTTACTCCGGGCTAACAATACCTTCAAGCCACAAGATTGTCTTTGGATTCTTTGGATCATTTGTGATAACTGTTATCATTTTTTTCTGGTTGCCGCTTCTGCCATTCGAGTTAAAAGTTGATTTTATCTGCGTCGCACGGCCTGGTTGTACAACTTGCTTTTTAGGAGTAACTACTGTACAACCACAGCTTGCCCAGACTCTTCTAATAATAAGATCACTCTCTCCGGCATTTTTTAATACAAAATTATGTTCCAGGGACTTACCTTGTTTGATAGTTCCGTAATTAAACGTTTTGGAATCAAATTCAGCTTTTGGGGCTTTTTTCAATTCTTCCGGCGTAAGTTTTGAAAAATCTTCATGGATAATTGCTGTAACAGTTAATACATTATTTTGTGGACTTTCATCATTTACCAGAACATGCAGCCTTTGAATTATTCTGTCCCAGCTATTATTTAAAGCAGAGTTAAAAGTTATTTCAATAGTTCCTTCCTGTGCAGGTTCCAATATTTCAGGCTTTATATCTATCTTTAAAAACGCAGGAATACTTGAAAAACTTACTTTTATAGGATTTTTTCCTGAAGAGTTAGCAATATTGATTACTTTTTTCCTGGTTTCTCCTTTTACAATGTCATTAAACGCTATATGAGGATTTTTCAGGCTGAGATCTCCAATCTTATTCTTATAAGTACTTTTTATTATATTTATTTTTTTGTCAATGCTTCCAACTGCTGCACCGGATTTTACTGTTCCTTTAATTTTTAAAACAACAACACTTTTTTCAGCATTACTTTTTACGGTTATTGATTTGCTGAATGGTCCCGGCCGTGATTTTGGATTAAAACGTACTGAAATTGTGCCGGTGTTACC
The DNA here is from genome assembly GCA_965602045.1 of uncultured Bacteroidales bacterium. Taxonomy (GTDB): domain Bacteria; phylum Bacteroidota; class Bacteroidia; order Bacteroidales; family UBA10428. Next base: position 4,866 of record CBFCXR010000035.1, read on the forward strand.
CGGAATAACGGGTTCTTGCGTCCATTTCGGAGTAGTACAACCACAAGAAGTTCTGACACCACTTATAATAAGAGGAACATAACCGTTGTTCACAAAAGAAAATTCATGAGTTACCGGGCCATCACTTTCATTAATTGCCCCAAAATCATGAATTTTGGATTCAAATTCTATTTTTGCCTCATCAAATTGTGCTGAAGCATGTAAAGTTATAATAAGAGCAACAATAGTAAATTTTATCAACCGTAAATTTTTCATATTAAAAGAATAATTAAATTTTAGCTAAAAATATTCTATCCGGGATAGAATGAAGAGTAACAAAATTAGAAAAAAATAAAAGAATAAATTAATTTTATAATATCTTAAGGTAATTATTTCTATATGTATTTGAGAGAATGATTAAACTATTCAGACTTTTACTAATTTTCATTATAGTATTTATCAGTATTGATGGACATTGCCAGTTTTATAACGGGCATAAAATGAACTTTGGAAAAAATCGTGTACAATTCAACGATTTTTACTGGGAATTCTATCGTTATGAAAGGTTTGATACATATTTTAATCAGAATGGCAGAGAACTTGCACAATATGCAGCAGATTTTGCTATTAAAGAAATAGCCAGAATAGAAACTTTTTTTGACTATAATCTGGATAAACGTATCATATTTATCATTTTCAATAAGTTGTCAGATTTTAGACAAAGTAATATCGGATTAGTAACTGGTAATGATGAATACAATATTGGGGGTGTAACAACAGTTAACAAAAATAAAGTGTTTGTATTCTTTGATGGGAATTTTGAAGATTTTGAAAAACAAATTACTGCTGCAATTACCAGGGTACTGATTAATGAAATGCTATATGGATTTGACTTAAAAGATAATGTAACAAATTCGACATTGATAAATTTACCAGCCTGGTATTTTGAAGGATTGATTTCTTATATTTCAAAAGAATGGGATTTTGAAATAGAGAATAAAGTAAAGGATGGTATATTAAATAGAAAATATAGAAAATTTAACCGCTTAATTGGTGACGATGCAATTTATGCAGGGCATTCTTTCTGGAAGTATATTGCGGATAATTTTGGAGAATCAGTAATACCAAGTATTGTATATCTTACAAGAATAAATAAAAACTCCAACACTTGTTTTTTGTATGCACTGGGCTTTTCATTAAAACATTTATCATATGAATGGATGACTTATTATTCAGATCTTTTTGCAGATGACAATAGTCAGGACAAAACACCCGGGACAGGTAAAATTCTTAAGAGACCTAAACGAAAACGTATTTATCAGCAGATTAAAATTAATCCTAACAGAAAGGATATATCATATGTGACAAATGAATCAGGACAATACAAAATATGGATTTATAATTCACAAACTAAGAAGCATAAAAAAATTCTTAAAAGAGAACATAAACTTGAACAAATAACAGACTATTCATATCCGATATTAGCATGGCATCCTTCGGGAAGAATATTAACTTTTATAACGGAAGAAGAGGGAGGTATAAAACTATATTACTATACGTTGGCCACAAAAGAAATAGAGGTTAGAAATTTACTTTATTTTGAAAAAATCCTGGATTTCTCCTTTTCGGAAGACGGGTCATTATTTGTTTTTTCTGCAGTTAAAGACGGCAAAACAGATATCTTCGTACATACTATTGCTTCATCTACTAATCAACAAATAACTAACGATATTGCTGACGATTTTTATCCGAAATTCATAAATAATTCTGAGCAAATTATTTTTTGCTCTAACAGAAATTCAGATATTATATATGAGGAGATTGATAATAATAAAAAGTCTCTGAACTATGATGTATTTATTTATGACTACAAAAATAATTCTGACAAGTTGATACAATTATCTGATGACAAGTTTATCAATAAGATTCAACCCTATGAGTTAAGTAAAAACAAGTTTATTTTACTGAATGATAAAAGTGGAATAATAAATAGATATATATCGGAATTTGATAGTGCAATTAGCTATATTGATACTGTAGTACATTATAATTACTATTCCAAGTCTTATCCCATTACCAATTATTCCAGAAACATAATTGAACATGATTATAATAAAATGGCAGGGACAGTTGGAGAAATTTTATATAATAATGGGCGATATTACATGTTTAATAATCCACCGGTTGATGAAAGGATTAATACAGATGAATCAGAAGTAACAAAATTCAGAAAATTATTTTCACAAAAATTAGCTAATAAGGATAGTTCCAGAAATATCAGGAAAAAAGAAATAAGCATCCAATCTATTAAGGATAATAGTTTTATTACAAGTGATCAGGATACAATAGTTTTTGATAAATATGAAATAGATATTAATAATTATATTTTTGAAAAGGAAAAGATTAATTCCTATAATAAAAAACTTAAAGACAAGAATATAAGGCTTACATTAGATACTACACTGAATATAAGGCCTAAAATTCGTATCTATCAAACAGCATTTTATCAGAATTTTATAGTAAATCAGGTTGATTTCAGCTTTCTTAATGAATCTTACCAGCCATTTACAGGAGGAGCTGTTTACTTTAATCCCGGAATGAACCTGCTGTTTAAAATCGGTACAAATGATTTGTTTGATGATTACAAAATAACCGGGGGAATGCGACTTTCACCTGATTTTAATAGTAATGAATATCTAATAAGCGTTGAGAACCTGAAAAAGCGTTTGGATAAACAAATAGTATTTCACAGGCAGACTTTTAAGAATCAGGGAGAAGATGAATCAGGCCAGTTCATGGTAAAAACACTTACTCATGAAGTTTCCGTTATTTTCAGATATCCTTTCGATCAGGTTAAATCCTGGGTAAGAACACTTACTTTCAGAAATGATCGAACTGTATTTCTTTCTACTGATATTAATTATCTTGGAAAAGAGAATATAAATAGATCATGGTTAGGACTAAAGATTGAATATATATTTGATAATACAATGTCGCTGGGAATGAATCTATACAATGGTACCCGATATAAATTCTTTGGTGAGTTATATCAGCAGGTGAATGATAAATTTGACGACTTATTAGTTTTAGGATTTGATTTCAGACATTATGTAAAGTTACACAGAAATCTTATCTGGGCTAATCGGTTTGCTGCAAGCACATCGCAAGGTTCAAGCAGGTTAATTTATTATTTGGGAGGTGTTGATAACTGGACAAATTTCACTCCTTTTAAAGTACCAACATTTATTCCTTTAAATGAAATACCGATTAATACTAAGGTTAACTATACGTATCAGGCTGTAGCCACAAATTTGAGAGGATTTTCCCAAAACATAAGGAATGGTAATAATTTTGCATTAATTAACACGGAAATACGCTGGCCAATAATTACGTATATTGCAAATTATCCGATCAGCAATAGTTTTCTTGAGAATCTTCAAATTGTAGGTTTTTTTGATATTGGTACTGCCTGGTCAGGCATGACACCTTTCTCCGGGGATAATGCATATGATGTATCAATAATAAATCCTGAAGGGAGTGGCAATCCTGTAACAATTTATATTGATACCAATAGAGAACCAATAGTAGCTGGTTATGGTTTTGGAGTACGTACGCAATTATTAGGTTATTTTGTACGACTTGATTGGGCCTGGGGTATTGATAATTATCAGATTCTTGACAGGGTTTTTTATTTTTCACTAAGTTTAGATTTTTAATTAACAATCTTAATCATATAATAGTTAAGCTGTAACAAGCTTTTTAACAATTTTTATTTTTTAGAATAACTTTTTGCGTATAAATTTGCTTTTTTAATCATTAAAATTTTAAGTTATGGCACATGTAATAAGTGATGAATGCACTGCTTGCGGTATATGTCTTGATGAATGTTCCGATGAGGCTATTTCTGAAGGAGATATCTATGTAATTGATCCGGATAAATGTACCGACTGTGGTTCATGTGTTGATGTTTGCCCGGTTGAGGCTATAAGCCCCGAGTAGTTATACCAAGCGGCATATAAACAAAAGTCCCCCAAAATGGAGGACTTTTTTTTAAACCTAAAACCTACTTATATGTTATCTATCTAATGCTGTTCAAAATTGTTATTAATTATAAAGACTGTAAAGCTATTTGAAAACAATCATATGATAATTTCTAATTAGATTTTTCCCAATGTAATGGATTTGTCATCCATTCTTCCACTTCCATCTCTTCTTCATTCTCCTGCGTATCATTTGTAAGATCGTCATTAATATCAAAATCATTTATCATCCAGTCTTCTACTAACATTTCATCTTCAATTGCATCTCTGCTAAATAATTCATTTATTAAACCTGAATTACTTTCGCTTCGAGAATCAATGTCAATCTCTCCATGCTCGACTTGCCATTCTGATTTAGGAAAGATATAAATATTATCAGGTTTAACACTCACATAATTAGCAGTCTCATTCATCAGTAAATCAATTGCCGTAATATTCATATTATTGTTTGCTGAAGATGTTTGACAGCTTGCAAATGATTGATGAATTACTATTGTGAATACAAAACCTAATATTATTTTTGTGTTTAATAATTTTGTTGTTGATTTCATCTTTAATTTTTTTTATTTGGTTTTTAATAGTATGTTAAGCAACTATTTTCCTTTAATAATGGTTTCGTAAAAATATTTTAGTTTTAACATAAATGAGTTCACTTTATAAGACTATAAAATGGTAATTTAGTTACAGGAAAATGAAAATAATTTTAAAAAATTATGATTTTTGTCCTAATACAATAACAATTTCACCTTTAACAGTATTATTTATAAAATATTTAATAAGTTCAGAAAGATTACCACGTATTGTTTCTTCATGGATTTTTGTTAATTCTCTGGAAACAGATGCTTTTCTATCGTGGCCAAAATAATCTGCGAATTGTTTTAAGGTATTTATTAATCTATGCGGGGATTCATAAAAAATTATAGTTCTGTTTTCATTAGTTAGTTCTTTAAGTCTTTTTTGTCTGCCCTTTTTTACAGGGAGAAATCCTTCAAAGCAAAATTTATTGTCCGGCAGGCCTGAATTCACAAGAGCAGGAATAAAAGCAGTTGGTCCGGGCAGGCATTCCACTTCAATATCATTTTCAAGACAAGTCCGGATTAATAAGTAACCGGGATCTGATATTGACGGTGTTCCTGCATCAGTGACCAGGGCTATTTTTTCACCGGCTTTTAATCTCGGTATTATATGTTGTACAGTACTATGTTCATTAAACTTATGATGTGATTTAAGGCGGGTTGTTATTTTATAATGCTTTAATAAATATCCGGTTTTTCTGGTATCTTCAGCCAGTATTAGGTCGGATTCTTCCAGTATTTTTAAGGAACGTAATGTAATATCTTCAAGATTACCAATTGGTGTTGGTACAATATATAGTCTATTCATCTTTGGAGATTATCAGTTTCCGTCTAATCAAATCCAGTATTTTTTGTACTAATGTACTATCCATATCCCAGTTGAAATTTCCCATCAGATAATTATAAGCATCATTAAAGTTGGTAACTTCGTTTAATATTTCAATTGTCTTGTTATATTTATTTGTATCACCATCGAAAAGCTCCTGGATAAAGGTAAACTTATCATTTATCTCTATCGAATTTGCTATGTTTGATATGGGTTCTGCCTTTAAATTTGATGAAAAATCATCATATTTCTGAGAATTTAAAAGACTATCATGAATCGATGCTGACTTAGTTTTAAACCTGTCTGATACAATCTGTTTGTCATTTTCTGCCTCATCCGGTTTTTCAATGACTAAATCAGGATTAGGTGGTTCCTCATCTTTTTTATCTTCAGGACTGTCAGGAATCTTTTCTTTATTCATGGTTTTAGAAGTATTCTCATTGATATCACTATTAGATGAATCGACTGATTCAGTATATTTTTCAGTACTCTGAGTTGCCTGGCCGCTTTGTTCTTCTATACCTGCACGTCTTAATAACAGTAAGACATCATAAAGATCTCTGACTTTTTCAAGTGCAAGATCCATTTCAATTTTTGGAATTTTTTTATTTTTTACAAAATCAGAAATTAATTCTTCAATTTCTTTCACATTCTCAATAATTGCTTCTAATGTATTTTTATAGACCATGGAGATTTGATTTTTAAATGAATCCTTTTCTTGTATTTATGTACTAAAATAAATTATTAGCTTGTATAGTTTAAGATTAATAATTATACAAAAAAAAAACGTATTTATTGTGTAATTTTATTTTTATTTAAAAAGGGGACATCCACCTTTTATAACCTTTTATACCTTTTTTGTCCCCTTCTGTTCCTTTTTTGTGTCACGCTTTTTTTAGGGGGCTGTCCCCATTATATTAAAATATGTTTTAATTTTAACAGTTACATAAAATTAGTTATGCCTGAGTACAATATTTCAGAGATCGCAAAAATAATTGGCAAAGCATTAATTGGAGATGATCTTCCAATTCATTTTTTATTAACCGATAGCCGCAGAATAATATCACCTGAAGATTCAATTTTTTTTGCATTGTCAGGAGAAAGGCGAAATGGCCATGATTTTATAAATGAGTTGTATGAAAGAGGCGTTAGAACTTTTGTTGTGTCCGAAAATTATCATATTCTAACTGAATTAGCTGATGCTAATTATATTTTTGTTAATGATACGCTTCAAGCACTCCAGGAATTAGCCCGGTATAACAGAAGCCTGTTTAAAAAACCGGTAATTGGAATAACAGGAAGTAATGGAAAGACAATTATCAAGGAATGGCTATTTCATTGTCTTTCGAAAATAAAAAGTATTGCCAGAAGTCCCAAAAGTTACAACTCACAGATAGGAGTTCCTTTATCTTTATGGTTTCTGGAAAAAGAAAATGATTTGGGGATATTTGAAGCAGGAATTTCACGACCCGGAGAAATGGAAAAACTTCAAAAAATTATTTACCCGACAGTAGGTATTATAACAAACATAGGTGAAGCACATCAGGAGAATTTCCAATCCATTGAGCAAAAGATTGATGAAAAACTTAAACTTTTCTATAGTTGTGAAAAGTTAATTTACTGTAAGGATCATCAATTAATAGATCATTATATTGATAGTAAGCACTTATTCAACGATATAAAGCTGTTTAGATGGTCTTTTTCGCAAAAGGCCGATTTACAAATATTAAATATTAAGAAGAAATCATATTCAACGTTTTTAACAGGATTGTATAAAGGACATACATATGATCTTCATATCCCTTTTACAGATAAAGCTTCAATTGAGAACGCTGTTCATGTCTGGGCTGCCCTATTATGTTTAGGTGTTAGTCAGAAAATAATTACTGAACAGATATCATCGATCTCACCGGTTGCAATGAGACTTGAAATTAAGCAGGGAATTAATAATTGCACACTTATTAATGATAGCTACAATTCTGATATAAATTCTTTAGCTATAGCATTGGATACATTAAATATGCAGACACAGCATTCAGCTAAATCTTTGATTCTGTCAGATATACTGCAAACCGGCCGTCACCAGAAAGATCTTTACAAAGATATTGCCGGGCTTGTTAAAGAAAAGGGCATAAACAGGATTATCGGAATTGGTAATGAAATTTCTGCTTACTCTGATTTATTTAAAATTCCTGGTAAATTTTATTCCGATACTAATGAGTTTATTGAACAAGTTGCTGACCTTAATTTCCAGAATGAAGCGATATTACTGAAGGGTTCCCGGCAATTTGAATTTGAGAGAGTTTCTGCAATTCTTGAAAATAAAACTCATTTAACCAGGCTGGAAATTAATCTTGATGCGCTTATTAATAATTTGTATTATTATCGTTCTTTGCTTGAACCCAAAACTAAAATAATGATAATGGTTAAGGCTTTTTCATATGGCAGCGGTTCATATGAAATTGCTAACTTATTACAATTTCATAAAGTAGATTATCTGGGAGTTGCTTTTGTTGATGAAGGCATAAGTTTAAGGCAAGCAGGTATTACTCTTCCTGTACTGGTAATGAGTCCTGAACCGGGAAGCTATGATCAGATGATAAAATATCGGCTGGAGCCGGAGATATACAGCTTCAGAACACTGGAATTATTTCATAAAGCGGTTAAAAGAAATCAGGAAATATCATACCCGGCACATATAAAAATTGATACTGGAATGCACAGGTTAGGGTTTTTGGAAAATGAAATTGATAAATTGTGCGATATGTTAAATAGATTGGAAAATATCAGGGTTGTAACGGTTTTTTCTCATTTGGCAGCTACAGATGAACCTGTTCATGATGAATTTACAAATAAGCAGGTAGCCGGATTTGACAGAATAAGTAACAAACTTATCAAATCATTAGGATATACTTCTTCCAGACATATTCTGAATTCTTCAGGAATTGAGAGATTCCCTGATGCTCAGTACGATATGGTTAGACTGGGTATTGGCTTGTATGGTTCGAGTACATTTAATCAGGACAAGCTACGTAATGTTAGTTCTCTCAAAAGTACTGTTTCACAAATTAAGAAAGTAAAAGCCAATGATACTATAGGTTATGGCAGAACTGGTAAAGTGAATAAGGAAATTACTATCGGAGTGATACCGGCAGGTTATGCTGATGGCATAGATAGGAAGCTTGGCAATGGAAAGGGAAAATTCTTAATTAGAAATAAATTTGTACGGATAGTTGGTAATATTTGTATGGATATGTGCATGGTTGATATAACAGGTATTAATGTCGAAGAGGGAGACGATGTTATTATATTCGGAGACGATTATCCGATTTCTGAAATAGCAAAGCAACTCAATACCATTCCATATGAGATTCTGACAAGTATTTCAAACAGGGTTAAAAGAATATATTATCATGAATAATTCTATACCAGATTTAAGATGAAAGTAAAAATATCAGCTGTTGTTATTACTTTAAACGAAGAGCTAAACATTGATCGTTGTTTATCATCTGTTAAGGATATAGCGGATGATATCGTGGTAATTGATTCTTTTTCATCTGACAGGACAGAAGAAATTTGTAAAAAACATGGTGTAAGATTTGTTCAGCATAAATTTAAAGGCCATATTGAACAAAAGAACTGGGCAATTACTCAAGCCAGGTATCCACATATTTTATCACTCGATGCTGATGAGACAATCTCTGAAGAATTGAAAAGTGAAATCATGCGGATTAAATCCAATTGGCAACATGATGGATATGTAATGAACAGGCTGAATTATTTTTGTGGCAAGTGGATTAGGCATTGTGGCTGGTATCCTGATAAAAAACTTAGATTATGGGATAGCAGGAAGGGTAAATGGGAAGGTGTCAATCCACATGATAAATTCGTTTTAAATAAGGAATCATCCATTAAACATTTAAACGGAAATATTTTACACTATTCTTTTTATACCATCACAGCACACTTAAATCAGATAAATAAATTTTCTGAGATAAAGGCTCGCGAAGAATATAGAAGAGGAAAACGGTCAAACATATTTAAAATAGTTTTTATCCCGGCTTTTAAATTCTTCAGGAGTTATATTATCAGGCTGGGTTTTCTGGACGGATACTACGGATTTGTGGTATGCAAAAATTCAGCATTTGCTTCGTACCTTCGATATATTAAATTGAAGCAACTTCAGGATAATAAAACAAATAAATAAATTATTCTGTGAAAAATAAAGCTATCTGTTTCTTTAACAGCACGAAAGCATGGGGTGGGGGAGAAAAATGGCATTATGAAATTTCAAGCGGATTGTTTTCAAAAGGTTATTCAACACTTGTTATTACCAATAAGAGAAGCGAGCTTTTTAACCGTGTAAAACATACAGGACAAAAAGTATATCCTGTTAAAATATCAAATCTAAGCTTTCTTAATCCATTTAAGATACTCTTACTTAGAAAATTATTCAAGAAAGAAAAAATCCGCATTATTATTATAAACCTTTCTGCTGATTTGAAAGTGGCCGGCATAGCTGCAAAGCTTGCGGGTATTAATAGAATAATCTACAGAAGAGGAAGTGCCATACCAATCAAAAACAGATGGCTGAACAGATTTATTTTTAAGAATATTACTACTGATGTCATAGCTAATTCTGAAGATACAAAAAGAACAATACTTCAAAATAATCCTAATCTGTTTCCCAATGAAAAAATAAGAGTTATATATAACGGAATTAATATCAGGAATTATGATTTGAATATTAAGGAGAAGCAATATAAAAGGAATAATGACGAGATAATTATAGGAAACATTGGGCGGTTAGTACATCAGAAAGGGCAAAAAATTTTAATTGATATTGCTTCGGAATTAAGTAATAATAATATAAATTTTAAATTGCTGATAGGTGGCGATGGGCCACTGAAAAAAGAGCTTGTTTCATACGCTGAAAAACTCAATATTGCTGAGAAAATTATGTTTTTAGGATTTATTGAAGAAATCAGTTTTTTTATGAATTCAATTGATATTTTTGTTCTTACATCTTTATGGGAGGGCTTCGGGTATGTGATTACAGAAGCTATGTTATACAGGAAACCTGTAGTTGCATTCAATATTTCGAGTAATCCGGAGATTATAGAAGACAGTAAAACGGGATTCCTTGTAAAATTTAATAATATTCATGATTTTATTGAAAAGCTCAGTATTCTCATTAAGGATAAGAATCTCAGATCAGAGTTTGGAGAACAAGGACATATAAATGTAAAAAAGCTCTTTGATATTGACAGGGCTATAAAGGAAGTAGAGAATTTCCTGGATATTCATTAAGTAATCAGACTTTCATTGCCAGAGTTCTGAAACTGGTCTTATAACATAAACGGTCAAAAAAATTGCGGCGAACTATGTTGGATTTTTTCTTGAGTTTAAGATCATTAGACATTGATAAAACCCTGAAGCTGTAATATTCTTCCAGCAAATACTTTAAACTTGCAGGCGAAAAATAAAAAAGATGCTGCCATGTGGCATAATATTTACCCTTGCTTTTTTTTAAGCGGGTATAATAAAATATTTCCTTAATTTTATTGGCTATTCCATTAATATTAGGAGTTGCAAGGTAAAGAATTCCTCCTGGTTTTAAAATCTCATTTATTCGCCTTAGATAATTATGAGGTTCTTTAGTGTGCTCTATAACATGATTAAAATACACACAATCATAAAAGTTCTTTTTTAATTGCAATTCAGTAAATTTTCCTGAATATATTTGAACCTGATATAATTTTGAAAGCTCTTGTACCAACTTTGAATTAATTTCATATCCCTCAGGCTTCCACCCTCTTTTTAATGCAACAGCAATTTCAATACCGTTTCCACAGCCTACTGAAAAAAATTTCCCGGCGCTAACATATTTTTCTATTTGCTTAATGTTGAATTCATGCTTAATATCCCTGCTTTTGAGTATATCTATATCTTTCCTGTCAAGATTATGCTCATTGTATTTATTATATAATTCTGACAAGTATATATCACTATATAAAGGATTTGAAAACTGAATTTTACATTTTTTGCATTTAAATATCTTAATTCCTCTGTAATCGGTCTTAAAATGGAATATATCTTTTGAATTGCATAAGAAGCATTTTTCGGACGCAGCATCGAAACTTATTTCAGATAATGACATACTATTTAAAATTATAAATGTTAACTAAAGAATGCTTTTTGAAATTCATCAGATAATACCTGCAAGGCATGCTTCTTCTCTTTTTTACTCAACTGACTTGGCCCGTGTGGTGTATTATTGACATCTATAATGTAGATTTTGCCATCGTCATTATCACGAAGTATATCCAGATCACCGTATTCCAGATTCATTTTTTCACAAAATTTCCTGATTTTATTTTTTTCTTCATTGGAATAAATCTCGTCAGGATTTCCTATTCTTGAGGTATTTTTTTCCCTTGCAAACCTTCCTTCTATTGGTCTTCTTCTTAAAAACACAATCGGAATATTCCCTTTTATTATGGGTGTACGTAAATCCTGGATTAGATGATCATTATAAGTATTATTAATTAGCTTTTGATAAATATAATTCTTATCCGGTTTATCAACAGGACATTCAATTATTTGACCATCGTGCAGGGCATTAATATTATTTTTTTTTACACAAACACCCTTAAAGGTCAGAGGATCAACTTCCGTACAATACCCAAAGACAGATTTAAAAACACTATCTACATATTTTTTACTGATATTGTTACAGTTAAGGTTAATAACATGTTGCTTTTTATTAAGCGCTGAAAGTAATGGCATTTCCTTTCTGAAAGTAGTATCCTGCCAGTTTATTACATAATCGAATTTAAATTTAGGATTATTTGTGCGGTTATAATTTAACACGCCCAGTATTTTATGTAAAACACTTCTTTTACTCGGATATTGAGGATAGAACAGGAAGGTTTTAATTTTACGGCCATTTTTAAAGAAAAGTGTCAAATATCTTATTTTAAAAATTATATCTTCTAATAACCGTTTTGGAAAAGGCATATCATCTCTGTAATTATTAGTTATAATCATAGTATGCAAATCAATTAAAACAGGATAATGTTATTTCAATTATTATAAAATATCCCGAATGATAAAATAATTATTGAAAATATGCAATAATTTTCGTAAATTAATAGGCATAAAAGATAATGTTAATCTGTTAATTTATGTATAAATTATTATAAAACTTTAAACTAATGAAACGACTATTTGTAATATGTTTAATAGTATGTATTGGTCTTATTATCATAAATTCATGTTCAGACAAAGAAATTAAGATCGGTTTGCTAATGGCTAATTACAATCAGGAGAGATGGCTTAAAGATAAGGACTTATTTGTTAAGCGGGCAAATGAAAAAGGGGCGAAAGTTTTGGTAGAAGTAGCTAATAATAGTGCTGACATGCAGTTTGATAAAGCTAAAGAGTTACTTGATCAGGGTATAGATATTCTGGTGATAGTCCCTGTAGATCTTTATGATGCTGCAAGGATTATTCAATTAGCCCATAGATACAAGATTAAGGTACTTTCTTATGACAGGCTAATAAGAAACTGCAATCTCGACTTTTATATTTCTTTTGATAATGTTGAGATAGGAAGACTTCAGGCGGAATATATGACAAAAATTTGTCCTCAGGGGAACTATGCAGTCATAGGTGGTGCTACTACTGATAACAATTCGGTATTGCTGAAAATCGGTCAGATGAACGAATTGCAACCCTATATAGAAAGAGGAGATATAAAAATAATTTATGATCAATTTGTTGAAAACTGGCATCAGGAGGAGGGATATGATCATATGATAAAGTGCCTGAAGGAAAATAATAACAAAGTAGATGCAGTGATTGCAGCCAATGATGCTCTTGCTACCGGAGTTTCAAAGGCTTTGGAAGAGAACGATATGAAAGGTATGGTATATTTGGCAGGTCAGGATGCGGATTTGGCAGCATGTCAAAGGATTGTGG
>CBFCXR010000036.1:0-17881 GCA_965602045.1 uncultured Bacteroidales bacterium
GGGTCCGACCCCCCATAAAATCCTAATAAGCAAAAAGAGGATAGTCCTTCATTAGATCATTTACCCTTTGCTTAACGTTAGATATTACCTTTTCATTTTCAATGTTCATAATAACTTCATCAATCAATTCCACAATAATTTCAATAATATCTTCTTTGGCTCCCCTGGTAGTAATAGCTGGAGTTCCTATCCTTACACCCGATGCCTGAAAGGGTGATCTGCTATCAAACGGAACCATATTTTTATTAATAGTTATATCAGCTTTAACTAGAGTATTTTCAACCAATTTACCGGAGATATCAGGGACTTTGGTTCTAAGATCGATTAATATTAAATGATTGTCAGTACCATCTGATATGACCTTATAGCCTTTCTCAATAAATTTATCTGACATTACTTTGGCATTCTTAATAACCTGTTCAGCATATTCAGTAAAACTATCATCAAGTGCTTCTCCAAAAGCCACTGCCTTGGATGCAATAACATGTTCCAGCGGGCCTCCTTGTATGCCCGGGAAAACAGCTGAATCCAACAATTGCGACATTGTTTTAACATTTCCCTTAGGAGTAGTTATTCCCCATGGATTTTCAAAATCTTCGCCCATAAGTATTAATCCTCCTCTCGGGCCACGTAAGGTTTTATGAGTAGTTGTTGTAACAATATGGCAGTGTGGAAACGGCTGATTCAGAAGCTTCTTTGCGATTAATCCTGCCGGATGGGCAATATCAGTCATTAAAATTGCACCCACCTGATCTGCAATTTCACGCATTCTCTTATAATCCCAATCCCTCGAATAAGCTGAAGCACCAGCAACAATAAGCTTTGGCTTTTCTTTTAATGCCAGTTCTTCCATCATGTCATAATCAACGAGTCCGGTTTCCTTTTTTACTGTATAAGCGAAAGGTTTATATAAAATACCCGAATAATTGACTGGTGAACCATGTGTCAGGTGTCCCCCGTGCGAAAGATCCAGTCCAAGAAAGGAATCGCCGGGTTTCAATACTGCCATCATAACAGCAGCGTTTGCCTGTGCGCCAGAGTGTGGCTGAACATTTGCCCAGGATGCATTAAATAATGCCTTGGCACGATCTATGGCTAATTGTTCTATTTCATCAATAAAGTGGCAACCTCCATAATATCTTTTACCTGGTAAGCCCTCTGCATACTTATTTGTCAAACATGATCCCATGGCTTTCATTACCTGCTCACTCACAAAATTTTCCGAAGCTATTAATTCGATCCCATCCAACTGCCGCTCATGCTCTTTCTCAATTAAACTAAATACTTGATTATCATTATTCATTTTATAAATCATTTAATATTAATACCAGGAAACTTATTCAATTATATATTGGTGTAAAAATAATAAGCATAAAGAAATAAAAACAAATTCTTACTACAAAATTTTTATTTAAGGAAAAAGTTTATATTTTTATATCAAAGTCTTCTTCTGATAAAACAAATATGGAACCTGCAAATCCTCCCAAAGAACGTCCTATTTTCCTCACCATTGTTTGTATTTTGAGTTATGTTTTATTAGGAATGAGCATACTGAATGGATTGGTGAATGCAATATTTGGAAGAGCAACAGCAGCCTTGTCACCATTTATCCAACGTATAATGGAACGCGATGTGGACCTGGATAATTTACCCTATGGGTTAAGAACCCTGGTTGAAGAATCATTCTTTATTGCCCATAAGGCAATGGAGTTTGCAACAACAATGGCGGTGTTATCTACTCTTATGTCTGTAATTGCCTTGTTTGGAGTTATTAGTATGTGGCAACTGAAAAAGACAGGTTTCTATTTATACACAGGAGCAAAAATTTTCATTTTACTAATCCCTTTTATATTTCTAGGGTTTAATTTCATAAGCTATATTGTTTCAACTGTAAATGGAGTATTTGTTATTCTCTTTATTATTTTATATGCAGTGAACTTAAAACATATGAAATGACAATGATTTAGATATTTATTATTAATTTTTAAATAAAATTCGTTTAATTAATTTAATCAAGACTACTAACTAAAACATTAAAACTATGGCAGAAGAAAAATCAGAACCAAAAAAAAGACCAGTATTATTATCGGTTCTTTGTATCCTAACATTTATCGGAAGTGGTTTAGGTATTTTATTTTGGCTGCTTGCTATTATTGGATTAGGAAGCCTTCTGGGTTTCCTGGGTAAAATTCCAGGATTTGGAGTTGGAGGTGGTGAATCAACAGTACTTGCGCCAATAATTTTCTTAATACTGGCTATTTTATTGTTATTATCAGCCATTATGATGTGGAAATTAAAGAAAAATGGCTATTATCTCTATATCCTGGTAAAAATTTTAGGGATAATTCTTCCGATATTATTAATAAGTTCAATATTCTCAATTGGAAGCCTGATAATACCAGTTATTTTTATAGTTCTCTATGGTTTAAATTTTAAAGCTATGTCTTAAATAATTATAAGACTGATTTTTAAGCACTGTTTATATTAACAGTGCTTTTTTATTTATTTATTTAAACATTATAGTATTTTTACTCTCATTAGTCTATTTGAAATTATTAAATAACACTATTCAAAATGGCAGAACAAAAAGCAACCCCACAAACTAAACAGCAACTCCCTAATGCAGCGGCAGCATTGGTTTTAGGAATATTATCTGTTCTTTTAGGATGTTTATTTATAGGATTAATTCTTGGCATTATAGGATTAGTTATCTCATCCAAAGACAAAAAAATGTATGATAAAAATCCGCAGGCTTATGAAGGATATGGAAGCTTAAATGCAGGTAGGATCCTATCAATTATTGGAACTGTACTTGGAGGTTTGTCTGTATTATACTATGTTATCGTTGTTTTAATTGTTGGCGGGACTGCACTTACTTTCTTAAAACATTTAGATTTCTGATAAATCATTGTTATATTCATTTTTTATTAATTTTTTGATGAATATAATAAACTGGCTGGAAAATCATTTCCTGCCATGTACATACAAACAATTGCTCGGTATTGAATGTCCGGCATGTGGTTCCCAAAGGGCATTAATTGCACTGCTGAAAGGAAACATCATTGAAAGCATTAAGCTATACCCGGCATTAATTCCGACCCTGATAATAATCATTTTAATAGTATTTCAAATATTAATAAAATGGAAACGTGGTTGGTATTTCATCAGGATATTATTTATGGCTGATTTTGCACTTATTATGATCAGCTATGTTTTAAAATTATTATTTGCTAATTAGAGATATATCACTCCTCGGAAATATCAACCAGCCATTTCCTGTATACTGAAAATAACTTGGATTTTGAGATGAATCCTATATACTTACCATTATCGATTACAGGTAGATTCCAGACATTGTTTTCTTCAAATTTATTCATAACCAGCTCCATGGGTTCATCAGATGAAACATAGGTAGGAGGCAAAATCATCACATCTCTGACAAAGGTGCTTTTATACATTTCAGTATTAAAAATAATATGCCGTATATTATCAAGTAATACAATTCCAACAAGCATACTATCTTTATTTACAACCGGAAATATATTTCTCTTTGATTTGGCAATCAGCTTAACAATTTCGGCCAGAGTATTATCCGGAGATAATAGATCTAAATCTGTCTCAATTATTTTACCCATCTCAAGCAGGGTTAGTATAGCTTTATCTTTATGATGTGTAATTAGCTCACCGCGCTTAGCCAGCCTGTGTGTATAAATTGAATGGGGTTCAAAATATTTAACGGTAATATATGCAATTGTAGAGGTAATTATCAAAGGAATGAATAATCCATAGCCTCCGGTTATTTCAGCAATAAGGAATATAGCAGTTAACGGAGCATGCATAACACCGGCCATTAATCCCGCCATTCCAACAAGCGCAAAATTACGTTCCGAGACATTAATAAAATTAAAATAATTAATTAGTCTGGCTACCACATAACCTGCAATACCACCGGTAAATAACGTTGGGGCAAATATACCGCCAACGCCTCCACTGCCCGTAGTTGCTGACATTGCAACCACCTTAAGTAATAATATTAAGCCCAGAAATATTAAAAAGGCCCAAAAATGATCCTGGTAATTAAAAAACATGCTTCCGTACGTTAGTTCCTGTGCATTACCATTTAACAAGGCATCTAATATTTCATAACCTTCTCCATATAACGGAGGTATAAACAATATTAAAATCCCAAGCAGAATACCACCGGATACCAACCTGGCAACCTGATTCTTTATTTTTCCGAATAATATTTCAGTGTTTATGTTAATCCTTGTAAAATAATAAGAAACCAGACCTGTAAAAATTCCTAATATTATATACCATGGTATATTCCTTAGAATAAATGGTTCTGTAAGCTGAAATGAAAAGATAACTTCCTTACCAAGCAATAAATAAGAGATTGATGCCCCGGTAACTGCCGATATAAGTAAAGGTATTAATGACCACATAGTTAAATCAAGCATCAGAACCTCCAGCGAAAATACTATAGCTGCAATCGGGGCTTTGAAAATGCCTGCAATAGCACCTGCAGCGCCACATCCTATAAGAATAGTTGTAGTTTTGTAATTCATGCGGAGAATTCTGGCAAGGTTTGATGCAATTGATGATCCTGTTAACACAATTGGTGCTTCCAGTCCTACAGAACCTCCTAATCCTACTGTTAATGTACTGGCAATAAAAGAGGAATAATTATTATGAGGTTTAATAACACTGTTCTTCTTTGAAATAGAAAAGAGAATTCTACTAATACCATGCCCGATATTATCCTTGACTAAAAATTTAACAAATAAGACTGTAAGACCAATACCAATTAATGGATATGCGAGGTATAACAAATTAATTTTTTCTATGTCCACCCATTGGGTTAGAAGTTCATTTGTGTAATATACGATATTCTTCAGAGCAACAGCAGCACTTCCACTTATTATTCCTATGATAAAACTAATAACATAAACAAATTGCCGATGTCCGAGATGCTTTCCTCTCCAGATATAAAATCGTCCCAAAAATTTTGTAAAATTCATAAACTTCAACAAGTAGAATATAAAAGTTTGTATTATTTAATCCTGAATATGAAAATATTGTTTTAAAGCATCTAATTTGGAGGCGAATTAATTAAAAAAAACAATATAATCAAAGTTATCCAATATTTTTAAATCAGAGAAAACCACAGTAACGCCACAATACGCTCTAAGCTTTAATGCTCAGAAAAATCGCTTAACATTTTCCTGTAAGTAGAAAATAATATGGCCCTGGAAACAAATCCAAGGTACTTTCCTTTTTCAATAACTGCTATATTATATCTGCCACTGATCTGAAACTTCCTTGCTATCTCTTCCATAGTATCTTTGGGATCAATGACATATTGGGGCATAAACATCAAATCTCTGACATAAACGTGTTCATACATCTCCTGATCAAACATTATATGTCTGATATCATCCATTTTTACTATACCTCTGAAAGTGCCATCTTTCTCAACTACAGGAAATATATTCCGGTGTGCTGTTGTAATTACTTTAATCAGATTACCCAGGGTATAATCCGGATAAAGCTTGTTAAAATCCGTTTCAATTAATTCCTTTACATTTAGCATCATTAAAACGGCTTTATCTTTGTGATGTGTAATTAATTCGCCTCTTCGTGCAAGTTGTATGGTATACACTGAATTAGGTGTAAATATTCTGACTGTTGCATATGATATTGCTGCCACAATCATCAAAGGCATAAACAATTCATATCCTCCTGTGATTTCTGCAATTAAAAATATTGCAGTTAAAGGTGCATGGATAACTCCTGCAATAAGCCCTGCCATGCCTACTAATGCAAAATTACTTTCCGATACTGACGATCCGAAATTATTTAGAAGTTTTGCAAATAATAATCCTGCATTAACACCTGTAAAAAGGGTTGGTGCAAAGACCCCTCCTACTCCCCCACTGCCAAAAGTGATTGATGTTGCAATTACTTTAATTAACATAACCAGGATAAAAAATACAGTAATTGCTATGAAACTTTTACCCATACCTCCGTAAAAGGAATTTTCAAATAAATGGTTGAAATCTCCGTGCAAACTGTCATTTATAGCCGAATAACCCTCACCGTAAAGAGAGGGTATCAAAAATATCAACAATCCTAACGATAGACCACCGATAATTGCTTTAAAAAATACATTTTTCAGTTTATCAAACAACTCTGAGATTAACATATACATTTTTGTAAAATACACACAAAGAAAACCTGTAAAAATTCCAAGCATGATGTAATATGTTAAATCATTCAAAACAAACTTCTCCTTAATTTCAAATGTATAAAGTACATTCTGACCGAGAAACAAATATGATGTCAGCGCCGCAGTAGCTGAAGAAATTAACAATGGAACAATCGCTGCCATTGTTAAATCAAACATTATTACCTCAAGCGCAAATACTATTGCTGCAATCGGAGCCTTAAATATGGCAGACATTGCCCCTGCACAGGCACAACTTAGAAGTAAAATAATCTGTTTATGATCTAAATGTAATAACCTGCCAATATTTGAACCGATTGCCGCACCTGTGGCTACAGCTGGACCTTCCAAACCAACCGAGCCGCCAAATCCTACAGTTAGCGCACTGGTAATTATTGAAGAAAATAAATTATGCCGCCTTATAATTCCGTTTCTTTTTGAAATTGAATAAAGTACGTTAGGAACACCATGCCTGACTGGATTTTTGTTTATGTACTTTATAAATAATACGGTTAGAAGTATACCAATTAAAGGATAAATTATATAGAGATAATAACTATTACTTTCAGCAATAACAGCCAGATACTGTTGAATAATATGTACAAGATTTTTTATAATTACAGCTGCCAATCCCGAAGCAAGTCCGATAACTATACTGAGAATTAAGATAAACTGTCTATCACTTATATTATTTTTTCGCCACTTAATAAATTTCGCCAGCGCTGAGGTGTTTTTCATAGCAACGCAAAAGTAACATTTAGGATTCGCAATCTAAAATACAATAACTTTAATTTTACTAAGTTTGTACAACACGTGTAAAATTAATCCTATTAATTTACAGGTTATTAATATTCATTTAAAAGTATATGGTTTTTATGATAAAAAAAATTATACATAAAATACTTTTAATATTTATTGCAATCAATTATATGCATGATGCACGATGTCAGGTTACTGAAAAACCTGCCCCCCCTGTGGTTTATTTTGTTACAGTACAACCTGAAACAGGATTTGTAAAAATTGTCTGGATCCCAAGTCCTTCGTTAAATGTACATTATTACAAGATTTTGAAAGCAGAGTTTACCGGTGGGCCATATTACCCTCCGGCTTATATTGAAGTTGGCAGGGTTCCTGCAACCGATTCAACCTTCACTTATGAAAATTCCGAATCATTTTTACATTCTGATGGTTATACAGTTGAAAGTGTGGATTCTGTTTCAGGCCTGAGTGACTTTAATCAGCTTGTTGATAGTACTATATTTTTCAGTGCTCTGTTTGATTCCTGCAGTTCTAAAATAGCCCTCACATGGAATGATTATAACAGATGGAGAAGTAATATTAAAGAATATAACCTTTACCAGAAGATTAATGGTGGTATGACTGCAGTAATCCAGACTTTCCAGGAAGGGACTAATGAATATACATTGGAAAATATCCAGGCAAATAGCAATTACGAACTTTATATTGAAGCGGTTAATATTAATGAGGATAGAAGATCGACTTCCAATATGGCATGGGTTAATACTTATATGACAGTTGTTCCGGATTATATTAATGCCGACTATGCTACAATATCAGCTGACAACAATATAGAAATCTCTTTTACCACTGATCCTGATTCAGAACTTGATTACTATAAACTTTTTCGATCAAATTCTGCAAATGGCCCGTTTAACATTATTGACAGCTTTTATCAAACTGATAAGAAATTCACATATATCGACAATATCGATTATTTTTCAGGTGTTTATTTCTATAAGCTTATAGTAATGAATAATTGCAACCAGGTGGCAAATACATCAAATATTGCAAATAATATTTTGCTAAATGGTGAAAATAATAACCTGATAAATACTTTGTCCTGGAACAATATTGCTGACTGGCCCGGAGATGTTATCAGTTACCAGTTAATTCGCGCCATAGGCGAATCAATGAATATCATTGATACAATATATGAAGGTAATTTATTTTTATTTGAAGATGATCTAAATGATATTGTTGATTATGATAATCCTTTGAACAATTACTTTTGCTATAAGATAAAAGTCAGGGAAAGTAATAATCCGAATGATATAAATAGTACAAGCTATTCAAATGATATATGCTTAACGATATCTTCAGATATCAGAATGCCAAATGCTTTTATCCCAAATGATGACGTAAATAATGAATTTGGCCCGGTATTTTCATTCAGGCCTGAAAATTATAAATTAACGATTTATAACAGATGGGGCCTCAAGGTTTGGCAAGGAAACACACCATGGGATGGCATTATTAACGGGAAACCTGCCGCTGAAGGAATTTATTTGTACCATATCAAAATTTATAATTATAATGATGATTCCAATGAAATAACAGGATACGTAACTTTGCTTTACCGTTAATAATTTCCTGATTTACAACATCAAAAAACAACAGAAAATATTTAACTTTGTATAATATATTGTGTTAATATATATTATATCTGCTATTTCCTTATACTTATGAGCACAACGCTTACTGCTGAAGATATTGTAATAAAACAAGCATTTGATGATCTCCTCAAAAGCTGCACACGATGCAATAAACGGGGAGATAAAGCCCTATTGCGTAAGGCTTTTAAAATAGCATTAGATGCCCATAAAGGGATGAAAAGAAAATCAGGCGAGTCATATATAATTCATCCGATTTCGGTAGCAAAAATCGTTGCAAAGGAAATGGGACTTGGAGCAACATCGATAAGTAGTGCTCTGTTGCATGATGTGGTTGAAGACACGGATTATTCTGTTGAAGACATTGAAAATCTTTTTGGAAATAAAATTGCATCAATTATTGATGGCCTTACAAAAATATCAGGAGTTTTTGACAGTAATTCAACATTACAGGTTGAAAACTTCCGTAAAATACTTCTTACATTATCAGATGATGTAAGGGTTATTCTTATCAAACTCGCGGATCGCCTGCATAATATGAGAACTTTAAATTCACTGTCTCCCAATAAGCAAATGAAAATCTCAGGTGAGACTATTTATTTATATGCTCCACTGGCTCATAGGCTGGGCTTTTATGCAATTAAAACCGAACTGGAAGACTTAAGTCTTAAATACAGGTATCCTGTGCTTTATAACGAACTTGAAGAAAAAATACATGTAAAGGAAAAAAGTCAGCAGGAATTTATAAAAGAGTTTTCACAACCTATAGCTGAGCAGCTCAAAAAAAATAACATAAGGCATGAAGTTAGCGGAAGGCAAAAGTCAGTTTACTCAATATGGCATAAAATGCAATCTAAGAATGTACCTTTCGAAGAAGTTTATGACCTTGTTGCAATTAGAATAATTTTTGACGCACTTCCTGATATTCCTGAGAAAACACAATGCTGGAATATCTATTCTATGATAACAGACATATACATGCCTAAACCTGACAGGATTAGAGATTGGGTAAGTACCCCAAAGGCAAATGGATACGAAGCTCTCCATGCTACGGTCATGGGGCCTAAGGGTAATTGGGTTGAAGTTCAGATACGCTCCCGGAGAATGGATGATATTGCAGAAAAAGGCTTTGCTGCACATTGGAAATATAAAGATAACAATACCCAGGAGGGTGAACTCGACAAATGGATAAAAAAAATAAGAGCTTTAATTGAGAGTCCTCATTCAGATGCTCTTGAATTTGTAGATGACTTTAAATTAAACCTCTTTGCATCAGAAATTTTTGCATTTACTCCTAAAGGTGAAATTAAAACCTTACCCGCAGAATCAACAGCCCTGGATTTTGCATATGAGATACATACTGAAATAGGACATAAAGCAATTGGCGCCAAAGTTAATCACAGGTTAGTATCATTGAACTACAGACTTAAAAGTGGCGACCAGATTGAAATAATTACTTCGGATAAAATACATTCCAGACGTGAATGGTTTAATAAGGTCGTTACCGCAAAAGCAAAATCAAGTATAAAAGCTTCCATAAAAGCTGAAACTAAAAACAGGATCGAAAAAGGGAAAAATATACTGGAAAAAAAGCTTAAGGAGTTGAAATTAAAACCCGCCTCCAGAATATTTAAAAAATTACTTCCCGGATATGATGTAACCTCAAAAGATGAGTTATATAGTAAAATTGGCAGCGGAATAATTAAACTGAATAGTCTTAAAAAAATCCTCAAAAAAAATACCAAAAGTAAGTGGATCAGATACTGGAAAATTCAATTTGCCAAATCATCTCAGAGAATCAAAAGACCAGGTCCGGTGAATAAGCAACCCGCAACAAAAAGTAATTATTCAACACCTGTACTTCTTAAAGAAAATATAGATGAAACACATTCAGAATATACTAATGCAAAATGCTGCAATCCTATTCCAGGTGATGATGTAATAGGTTATAAAAAACAAGACTTAAAATCCCAGGTTATTATACATAAGAAGAGCTGTCCTAATGCAATTAAATTGTTATCAAGCGAGGGCGATTCTTTTGTGCCGGTCAAGTGGACAACTCATAAAGTACTTTCTTTCCTTGTGAAATTAGCTATTAACGGAACCGACCGCTTTGGTATATATAATGATATTACTACTGTGATTACCAAACAACTAAGTGTAAATATCAGAACTATTAATCTTGTCAGTCATGATGGAATATGGGAAGGAACTATCGAACTGTATGTTCATGACACAAAAGATTTGAATAATCTAATAATGAATATTAGCAAGATTAAGGGGGTAGAAGCTGTAAACCGCGTGGAGACTATATAATTCAATTTTAAAATTGATCTGAATAAGCTTTTTTATTTAAAAAAAATATTTAAATTAGCATCTTATTTTTAATTAGTCTAAGTTATGATCTCCACCGAAATAAAAGAAACCGTAAAAGGTATATTCACTAATTATCTTGAAAAAAAGGGGCATAGAAAGACACCTGAAAGGTATGCTATTTTAGATGAAATTTATTCACGGGACGAACACTTTGATATTGAAACTCTTTATATTTTTATGAAGAATAAAAATTACCGGGTCAGCAGGGCAACTCTTTATAATACAATTGAGTTGTTATTAGACTGTAATTTGGTTATAAAGCATCAATTCGGGAAAAATATTGCCCAGTTTGAAAAAGCATACCAATGCATGCAACACGATCACCTTATTGATGTAAATACAGGTCGTGTTATCGAATTTTGTGATCCGCGCTTACAGGATATTATTAGTACAGCATGCAGATTGTATGAATTCACACCTTCTCATCATTCACTATATATATACGGCTCAAAAAATGATATTCCTGAAAAAAGAAAAAAAACTTCATAAGCTAAATTAATCCTCACAAATATTTTCATAAATCACATAATTAATTTAATTAATAAAAAGCTTGAATAGTCCATTAATCCTCCAAAAACAACATAATTTTTTTTTTCTATTATTTGCTATTTCAAGATACAAATTGATAAAAATATTTGTACCTTTCAATCCGATTAATGACTAAATTTTTTATTAACCAATGAAAGTAGATGTATTATTAGGCCTTCAATGGGGTGATGAAGGTAAAGGTAAAATTGTTGACGTTTTAACCCCAAAGTATGATATAATTGCTCGTTTTCAGGGTGGTCCTAATGCAGGACATACGCTTGAGTTTAATAACATAAAACATATATTGCATACAATTCCGTCCGGCGTATTCAGAAAGGATCAGATAAATATTATTGGTAATGGATTAGTGCTGGACCCAATAGTTTTTAAAAAAGAAATTGATGCTCTTGATAAATTGGGAGTAGATTTAAGCAGTAGACTTTTCATTTCAAAGAAAGCTCATCTTATTTTACCTTCACACAAGATCCTGGATGCAGCATCCGAAGCTGCTAAAGGAAAAACTAAAATAGGATCAACGCTAAAGGGTATTGCACCGACATATATGGACAAAACAGGTAGAAACGGCCTCCGTGTGGGAGATATAGATTCAAAGGATTTTTTTGAAAAATATCAGTTCCTTAAATTAAAGCACAAAGAACTATTAAAACTATATGATTTTGAATTCAACATAGAAGAATGTGAGAGCGACTGGTTTGATGGAATTAAGGCGATGAAGAAATTTGGTTTTGTTGATAGTGAACATCTGATAAACAAATACCTGAAAGAAAACAGAACAATCCTGGCAGAGGGTGCACAGGGAACATTGCTTGATATTGATTTTGGTTCTTATCCCTATGTTACTTCATCAAATACAGTCTGTGCAGGAGCTTGTTCAGGTTTAGGTGTTGCGCCTAATAAAATAGGGCAGGTATTTGGAATATTTAAGGCATATTGTACAAGAGTAGGCAGCGGGCCTTTTCCTACCGAAGAGAAAAATGTTATAGGAAAAATTCTAAGGGATAAAGGAAAAGAATACGGAGCAACAACAGGAAGGCCTAGAAGATGCGGTTGGCTTGATATTCCAGCTCTTAAATATTCAATTATGTTAAATGGAGTTACACAGCTATTTATGACAAAGGCAGATGTTTTGTCCGGTTTTTCAAA
Organism: uncultured Bacteroidales bacterium; assembly: GCA_965602045.1. Lineage (GTDB taxonomy): Bacteria > Bacteroidota > Bacteroidia > Bacteroidales > UBA10428. Next base: position 12,706 of record CBFCXR010000036.1, read on the forward strand.
AATTAAAGTGTGCACAAAATATGAAGTTGGCGGTAAAGAAATAGATTACCTGCCTCATGATTTATACCAGGTTTCAAAACCGCTTTTAACTGAAATTAATGGATGGGAAAAAGATATTTCTCAAACAAGTTCAAAAGAGGAATTACCTGTTGAACTAATTGATTATTTGAGCTTTATTGAAAAGGAAGTTGGAATTCCGATAACTATTGTTTCTATCGGTCCTGACAGAAGTCAAATAATATTCAGAGATTGATTTATTAAGAATATGCTCTAATCATTCTGTCTTGTTTGGACTTTCAAGACCAATTTTTAAATTTTTATCAGACTTTAACAGTAATAGAGCAAAAATAAATCCGAACAAGCCAAGTACGGCAAGCATTAGTATAGGGTAAGTATAATTATAAACTGCTGTTCCGCTAGAAACCATCTCACGGGTGATACCTGGATTAGTACTATCAAGTATCTTACCTATCAATATTGGAAATAACCATAAACCTATATTTTGAATAGAAAACATTAAACCATATGCGGTACCTAGTTTACTGGTATCCACTATCTTGGCGACCGATGGCCACATTGCCGCCGGAACCAGTGAAAATGCGACACCAAGAATAAACATTGGCACATAAGGATTAAGGTTAGTGAATGTAAAAGTCAGATGAACGGATATTAATAATATAGAACCCAGAATCATTATTGAAGCGCTTCTACCTTTAATATCGGTAAACCATCCAAATAAAGGAGTAAAAATAATAGTGCCAAAAGGTAAAATAGATGTTATTCGGCCACTTAGCTCACCCGGTAATCCAAACTTATTTTCAAGCATGTCAGTAGCATACTTTAAAAATGGGAAAACTGCTGAATAAAAGGTCACGCATAACAATGCAATATATATGAACGAGGGTATTTTAACCAGTTTAATGATATCCTTAAGCCTGAATTCATCTTCAGGTGAATGGGAAAGATTAGTTTTGGTAATCTTATCATACCTGAGATCAAAGAATATATAAATAATATATGTTAACAGGGCAATAGTAAGGAGGCTTGCTGCAAACCAGATAGGGCGATTCCAGAATTCATCCCTCGACATGCCTCTTGATAAAAATAAAGCCATCGCAGTACCAAAACGTGCAATAGCAATATTTATCCCCAATGCAAGAGCTATTTCTTTCCCTTTAAACCACTTAACCACTACTTTAGTAATAACAACAATGCTTGTTTCAGCACCTAATCCAAATAAAAAGAAACCCAATGACATCATTTTTAACGCAGGGGAATAGGATGTTAAAATCGAGTTCATGAAGTTATAACCCAGTCCACCATTATTAAAATACTCCGATGCACCATATGCAGTGAGAAAAGAACCTATTGCCATAAATGTTGTAAAAACAAATCCCGTAATCCTTATTCCTATTTTATCAAGTATTATTCCACCAATTACGGCCATTGCCAAAAATACATTTGGTATTGAATATGTTGAAACCAGAAAACCATATGCAGTATTGCTAAATCCCAGATGATCCCTCAGTAATTTCTGCAGGGGAGAAAGACAATCATAAAAATAATAATTGGCTGCCATAACAATACTAACCACAATCAATACTATCCAGCGCATGTTTCTGAATTCCTCTAAAGACTTTACTGTTTTCTCCATTTTCTTAAATTTTTAAAAAAGGGCAACGTACTAAAAATAAAACATTCATAATTAATACAGCTACAAATAAGTTTAAAACCAAATTAAGTTAGATTATTTCTAATGATTATAAATAAGGCCGCACATTAAAAATTGAAAAACAATAATTTTAAATTAAATTCAATTTTTATAAATATATTTACATATTTGCCTGCTTGATATTGAGTAGATAAGTCTAAATTTTAAAATTTACTGAAAAAGTCGTAGGAATTATGAAAGAAGCGATTGCTATTTTATGTGGTGGCGGGCCTGCACCCGGCATAAATACTGTTATAGGGTCTGTCACTAAAGTATTTATAAAAGCAGGTTATAATGTTCTGGGGCTCCATGGTGGTTATAGAAGTGTTTTTTCTAAAAATCCTGATTTTGATTATCTTAATTTTGAATTTGCAGATAAGATTTATACCCAGGGAGGCTCAACTTTAAAAATGAGCAGATATAAACCAAAAGACTCGGAATTTAAAACAGATTTCTTTACCAAGAACAATATAAAATTACTTGTCACAATTGGTGGTGATGATACAGCCTCCACTGCAAACAGGCTAAGTAAATTTCTGTCTGCTAACAAAGTAGAGGTTGCAAATATTCATGTTCCGAAAACTATCGATAATGATTTGCCTTTACCTGAAGGTAGCCCAACATTTGGATATCATTCAGCAAAAGCAGAAGGTGTCAGACTGGCAACAACTTATTATGAAGACGCCCGGACAAGCGGTAATTGGTTTTTAGTATCGGCAATGGGTAGAGAAGCCGGCCATTTAGCCTTTGGTATCGGTACTGCATGTCATTACCCAATGATCATTATACCTGAAATGTTCAATAAAACAAAGGTTTCATTTGACAAAATTACCCGATTGATAATATCATCAATTGTTAAGAGACTCATTCTTGAAATTGGTTATGGTGCGATAATAATTAGTGAGGGAGTTTTCCATTTTATGAGCGATGAAGAGATAGAAGGAACAGGAATTAACTTTACCTATGATGCGCACGGACATCCTGAATTAAGCAATGTTAGTAAAGCGCATATTTTCAATATGTTATTACAGCACAGATTAAAAAGATTAAATATTAATGTTACAAGCCGGCCAAATGAAATTGGATATGAGCTGAGATGTTGCAGGCCAATTGCTTATGATTTATTCTATGCAACTTTATTAGGTACCGGTATCATTAAACTTTACCGTGAAGGTAAAACAGGCTGTATGATAACTATTGATCCTGCAGGGAATGTATCTCCACTATATTTAAAAGACGTAGAAGACAATAAGGGCAAAATAATTACAAGATTAGTTAACATTAAATCCGAAAGAGTTAAATTAGTTTTTAATAATAATCTTCATTATCTGACAAAAGATGATTATAAACTGGCGAAAAAATATTTGCCTGTTCCCGAAGAATATGATTTTAAGAAAATATTGAAATGGGACTAGGGTAGTTTGAAGATTGCTGGTTGCTTCCAAAATACAATAATGCAATGTCCAAAACAAGTTTGAAATATTGGAATTTTAAAAATTGTAATTTATTTGATATTTGTGTTTTGTTTATTGTTATTTAACAACTCAGCAATACAACAATTCTTTATGGCAACTATATCGGTCTATTTTTAGCAAACTTTATTATATTTGCTCCGAATTTGCATGTCTTTATATTATTTTGTAATAGGTAATAAATGATAATTCTAACTACTTAAAAACAGATAAAACTCAAAAACTAATATTATGGCTTATGCAAAAAAGAAAAAAGGTACTATTGCAATATTAACCGGCGGTGGCGATGTTCCGGGTTTAAATCCGGCAATCAGGGCCATTACTATAAGAGCGCTTCGGGAGGGTTACAAGGTATTGGGATTACGAAGAGGCTGGGCCGGATTATTGGAATTTGTTAGAGATAAAAATGCTGATAATAGTGATAAGTTCAGGGAACTAACGGAAGAAATTGTCAATAAGTCCGGGCGAACTGGCGGAACATTTCTTCATACATCCAGGACAAGGCCAAGCCATGTACCAAAAATCAATGTACCTGAACAATATAAAGATAAATATAATAAGGATCTTAATGATCTAACACCGGAGATTATCAAGAATTTAGAGTTTCTGGGTATAGATTATTTGGTACCAATTGGTGGTGATGATACATTAAGTTATGGCGTGAGGCTTTATACAGAAGGTGTTAAAGTAGTTGCAATACCTAAAACTATGGATAATGATGTGCCTGGAACGGACTATTGCATTGGTTTCAGTACTTGTGTTACCCGTACGATCCACATGTGTAACACATTAAGAACTTCCGCAGGCTCACACGAAAGAATCCTGGTCCTGGAAGTTTTTGGAAGATATGCCGGTTTTACTGCCATGCTGCCTACTATGGCCGGTGCAGCAAACAGATGTGTGATTCCCGAATATAAATTTGACATCAATAAACTCACTAAATTATTAGTTGAAGACAGAAATAGAAATCCCAGCAAATACTCGGTCGTACTTGTCTCCGAAGGAGCAATATTTGAAGGCAGTGAAGAAATGATATATAAATCAAACGAAAAAGATGCTTACGGACATGCTAAATTAGGAGGTATAGGTGATGCTGTCTCAATGAGAATAAAAGACCTGTCACAGAAGTATAATAATAACAAAAGGGTTAATGTTATTAACCAGCAGTTAGGTTATCTCGTCAGAGGCGGTGATCCTGACGCTATTGATTCAATTGTGCCAATGGCTTATGGAAATCTGGCACTTGACCTGATATTAAAAGGTATTCATGGAAGACTGGTTGTTCTCAGAAACGGAAGATATGATAATGCACCCATTGATGTTGTAACCAGTACAAACAAAATTGTTGATGTGAAAAGACATTATAATGTGGAAAGATTAAGGCCTCATTATAAAAGTTTCGAATTCCAGCCATTATTTATAATGACCGGACATCATTAATAAGACTATCTGATAAAATTTGGGATTATCTTTCTTATACGTTCATTTTATTTCATAAATCCAAGCCTGTGATGAAAGTTCAGCTTTAACAGTTTGAAGTTCATTAATGCTTGCACTTAATTCATTAAAATAACGCGCTGAAACCATGTGATAACCATCGTCCCTTAATACAATTTCAGGATTATATCCCATTGCCCTCAACTTATCTGCATATCTTTCAGCATACTCCGGTATCAAAAAACAACCAACAACTAAATGGTATTTATAATCAGAATGAGAATATTTCGAATTATAAATACTTGTTAGTGAATCAGCCGAAATATCTTTTTCTGAAATAATCTCATCTGTCCCTGTTAGTATTTCTGAAGAATCAATCTCTTCCGGTTCACTACTTTCCTCTGCATAATTAATTAGAGTATCTACTTTTTTTGAAAAAAGCCTCTTTTCTTCAAAATACTTACATCCCACAATTAACACTGAAATAACAATATACAAAAGTATTTTTTTCATTGTATAAATATTTTTTGTGAAAAACGGGTTAAAAGAACAAAAT
>CBFCXR010000037.1:0-17693 GCA_965602045.1 uncultured Bacteroidales bacterium
AAGGTTTTGCAGACCTCTGCCTAGCCACTCGGCCACGGAACCATTTATTTCTTATAAGCTGGGGGCAAGCAACCGCTGTAAAAAGTCTTGCAGGCTACTGCCGGGTAATGCGCTGACATAAATTAAAATGCAGCCATTAACAAATCAATATCTTTTGACGGGATTTCAAAGCGATTCCCTATATATTCATTAGTAAGTATCCCATTATATATATATACTCCATGACGAACACCAAGGTTGGCTTTCAGGAAAGGTTTTATCCCTCCCGAGTTACCCATATTTACCAATATAGGAGATATTATATTACTAAGTGCAATTGATGATGTCCTTGCTACTTTTGATGGTAAATTAGCCATGCAGTAATGAATTACTTCATGTTTTGTATATACAGGATCCAAATGAGTACGATATTCAGAAGTTTCAATACATCCTCCCTGGTCTATACTAATATCAACAACAATAGAACCTTTTTTCATATCTTTTATCATTTCTTCCGTAATAAAATATCTTGGCCCCTGATCCAGCAAATTTATAGCGCCGATTAATACATCGGCCGACTTAAGTGCCTTTTGTAAAACCTGAGGATGAAATATTGAAGTAAAAATTCTTTGTCCCAGGTTTTTCTGAAAATTCTCCAGTTTATGCGGTGAATCATCAAAGACCTTCACCATAGCACCCAGTCCAAGTGCTGCTCTTGCAGCGTATTCAGCTGCAGTCCCGGCTCCGAGTATAACTACATCGGTAGGTGTGATCCCTGCAATGCCTCCCAGCATAACGCCTTTCCCTCCATTGTTATTACTTAAATATTCACCCGCGATCATAATTGCCGTATTTCCCGCAATCGCACTCATTGATTCTAATACAGGATAACGGTTATATTCATTTTTTATGTGTTCAAAAGCAATGGCTGTGCCTTTTTTATCCAATAATTTTCTTATATAATCTTTCTCCTGGCTATTTATCTGCAGGGAAGTAATAATTAGCTGGTCACCTTTAAGCATATTAATTTCCTTAATTTCTAAAGGGGCTACTTTTAGTATAATATCAGCATTTAAAACCTGCTTTTTATTATCAACAATATATCCTCCGCGCTCACTATAATCAGTATCTTTGTATTTAGCTCCCTCACCTGCATTGGTTTCCATTAATACTTCATGTCCATTATTTACCAGTACTTCAACAGCTTCGGGAGTTAAAGAAACTCTTCTTTCTAAATTATGATTGTCTTTTGGTATACCAATAATTAATTTCTTATGCTTTTTGCCTATTTCCAACATTTCTTCCTGTGGCAAAATACCTCCGTACATAAGCGGGATATTGGCAGATCCAGGTTTCTGTTCAACCATCAGTCTGTAATCTTAAATTTATAACTTTATGTAAAGAAATTTAACTAAGATAATATAAAAAAGCTACTTAAAGCGTAACAAAAATAACAATTCAAAAAGACAAAAGAAAAATATGAAATATGAATTTATATGAGAAACTAATACATAAACATGTAAAGCATTGATATATAAAACTAAATATGAATCTTCAATTGTCTTACATTTTTATCTATTTCTTCAATAAATACTTTTATTATATCATCAGATAAGATTTCTTCTCCTTTTTCGGGCCATTCAATAAAACAATAAACATCTTCATATAAATAATCTTCAAATCCTATATCAAAAAGTTCTTCTACACTCTTAATTCTAAAAAAATCAAGATGGTATATAGGAGTGCCTGCATCAGTAAGGTATTCATTAATTATTGTGAAAGTCGGGCTATTTACAATATCGACTGCTCCCAATTCTTTACATAATGCAATAATGAACGTTGTTTTGCCAACACCCATTTTCCCGTAGAAAGCAAATTTTTTATATCCTTTTGTTAGATTAATAAACTGCTTTGCTATTTCCGAAATATATTTAAGATGATTTATTTGAAGAGTTATCATTCAATATTTAAATACAATTTATAAGATGAAAAAAGATATTTGCCATGTTATCTGGGACTCATTACAACTATAGGGAGCAGCATTTCTTCCATTGAAATACCGCCATGCTGATATGTATTCTTATAATATTTTGCATAGTAGTTATAATTCTTAGGATAAACAAAGAAATTAGAATTTGAGGCAAAAATGTATTTTGAGCTGACATTAGATTTAGGCAAGTGGGCAGAGTGGGGATCTTTTATTTCGAATACTTCCCGGGGATTATAATCTAAGTTTCTTCCTACTTTATATCTAAGATTTGCTGAAGCCTTTCTATCGCCTATCACTTTAATCGGATTACTAACTCTTAAGGTTCCATGATCAGTTGTAAATACTACTTTTATATCCTCCTCAACAACAAGCTTAATTAAATCCAGCAAATGTGAATGCTGAAACCATGATAATGTTAATGAGCGATATGCCGAATCATCAACTGCCAGTTCGCGAATCATATCCATTTCAGTATTAGCGTGAGATAGAAAATCCACGAAATTGTAAACAATAACAATTAGATCATAGTTAAGTATATTAGAAAAGTTTTCTACAAGTTTCTTTCCTGTTTTTGAGTTGTTTACTTTTTTATAAAAAAGCTTATATTTTTTACCCAATCTCCTTAGTTGTTTCTGAAGCAATTCTTCCTCATTCATATTTTTAGACCCTTTCTCATCGTCGTTTAACCACAGCTCAGAATTCAGTTTCTGAATTTCCAATGGCATTAATCCGGCAAACATTGCATTTCGCGAATATTGAGTAGTAGTGGGTAGAATACTGCAATATATTTCATCGCTATCATCAATAAAATAATCATTAAGGGTGGGATGGATTGTTTGCCATTGGTCATATCTCAGATTATCTATAATAATAACAATAACTTTATTTTCTGTCTCCATTAAAGGGAATACTTTATCCTTAAAAATATTAGGAGATAATAAAGGTTGATTACGTTGATTTTCATTGAACCATGATACATAATTAAGCTTTATAAATTTCCCAAATTCCATATCTGCTTCAGCTTTTTGCATATTAAACACTTCGTTCATCCCACTGTCATTCGATTTTTCAAGTTCCAGTTCCCAATAAGTCAATTTTTTATATATTTCAACCCATTTATCAAATGTAGTTGCTGCATTAATCTGAGTGCCTATGTCGGAAAATTCTGACTGGTAAGCCAAAGTTGTTTTCTTGGTTATCAATCGCTTGGTATCAATATTTTTCTTTATTGAAAGCAGAATTTGATTTGGATTTACAGGTTTAATCAGATAATCAACTATTTTTGAGCCAATAGCAGCATCCATAATATTCTCTTCTTCGCTTTTTGTTATCATTACTACAGGAAGGTTGGAAAACTTGCTCTTAATTATATTTAAGGTTTCGATTCCACTTAAACCGGGCATATTTTCATCTAAAAAGACCAAATCAAAATGATGCTTACTAACCAGTTCAATAGCATCATCACCATTGCTGGCAGTAATTACCTTATAGCCTTTCCCCTCAAGAAATAAAATATGAGGCTTCAATAAATCAATTTCATCATCAGTCCATAAAATATTAATCTTTCTCATAATACTCCTTAAAAAATCTTAGATATCTGTCAACAGATTTGTCGCTTTTTAATATATTTAAGTTACTTACGGAAATCACCATAGTAAAAACTCCCTCCTTCTTAACATCCTTGAAAATTAAATCGTTAGAAGATACTTTTTTATAATAATTAACTGATTCAACCTTTCCTGCAAATGAAACAACTGTAACAATATTCTGCTCCGGATTTAATTCACTGCTTTCAACCTTAAGATTCAAATTATCATAATTATCAATATTGAAATTTATTATATTAAACATCAGCTGGTTGACATTGGTTTCTTTATTAACAACCATTGCAAACATATGCTCAATATTTTCAGCAAATTCATATAATTCTATTGCAATTTCTGTTTCTATCTCTTCCTTAAGATCCGGATGTTCTTTATCAAGATAAGCTATTATATTTTTCGCGCTTTCTGCAACTTCAGATTGGGGATAAGCAGATAATATCTTAAACAATGTCTCTTTAAAGGTTTTAACATCTTTAGTTCTTCCTATTGACAACGCCCTTAAATATGCAAATTTTGAATTTAACTTATCATCAGGATAAGTTTTTAAAGCATGTTCCGCTTGCTTAATTACAGTTCCATATTGTTTGGCAAGATATTTATTATATGTTTTAACATAGTAGTCATTGACTTTATTTTGTTCTGCTTCAAGTTCTTTAATATAATTCGGGTTTGTTAATAGCTTGGCATAGTTACTATTAGGAAACCGACTTACAATTTTATTCTTATAATTTTCAACCATTGCCTTATTATTCTGATCAGTATAAATATCATATAAATGATAATAAGCGAGTAATAGATAGTCTGAAACCGGAAATCTTTTTATTAATTCCTTAAATGATTCAATGGCTTTTAAATAATCTTTAAGATCTTCCATATAAATCAATCCCATGTTGAAAAGTGCATCTTCAATACGTTTCTGAGAAAGCACAAGCATGGAATCGGTTACAGGAACATTTCTTAAATAAAATTCTCTTGTTTTATTACTAAGTGCTTTTGTTTTTTTAGATTCTTCATCGGTTATAAAATCTGTTTCTTCTGTGCTTATGGTTTCACCGAAGCTCACTAAACTCTTATTCTTTCTTCTCCAGTCATCTTCAAGTTTTCTATCTCCCCATTTCATCTGAAACTCTTTGTATCCTAATCCTCTTGCTGTCTGGTTATAAAAATACCACATTCCTCCACCTGTTATATTTTGCTGTCCCAAAATTCTATCGAATTCACTGGCACGTAAAAATTTCCCGTTTAGTGCCTCCTCCTGCTTCCGTAACATTTCTTCCTTTTCCTTTTTTAATACGTCTTCAATTATTTTATCTATAAAACTTAGTAATTCATTATTTGAGAGCTTTGCCAATCTTTGCACGCTATCTTCAAGATTTACGGTATGAATTTCCTTAACCAGTTCAGTAAGGCTATTAGATTTGGCATAAATAATATCATAATTAGGATAATCCAAATCAATAAGTACAACAGCGCTATCATAATATGCCTGGGCATTAACATATTCAGGCATATCATAATAAAGATCAGCAAGAGTAAGGTAAGAGCGGGTTTTCTGATTTGTATTATTTACGTTATGCTGAACTGATTTCTCATATTGTATAATAGCCTTTGGGATATTATCTTCTTTATATGCAATATTACCCAGCGCATAATATATTTGATCCTGATATTCAATATTCTTATCATCCTTTAACATCCTGGAAAGCTGACCTTCAATTTCTCTAACCGAACCATAGCCTTTTTGATAAGCCAGGGCACGATTAATTTTAGCATTAAAGGTCATTTCATAAGGCGGATTCATTTTTACCACCTTTTTATATAATTTTGACGCCATTTGAAAGTTCCCTTCTTTCTCATATAGTTGCGCCAGAATGAAGGTATAGCGAATTCTCAGCCTTTTCTTTTTAACCCTTTCCCTTGCCTTTTCAAGGTATGGCAATGCCTTTGATATTTCATCCTGTTTTAAATAATAGTCAGCAAATGTTGTATGAAAATCTACTAAAAGCCGGCCTGGTAAATTAACGTCTTTCTCAAACAGCGTAAGTATTTCTTCTGAGCTTTTGTATTCGCCGGTTTCATTATATATTCTGGCAAGCCATATTTTGGAATCATATACTATTTCCTCATTTTTGAATTCGTTAATAATAAATTTGAATGTTTCAAGAGCCAGATTATAATCATGTTTATAAAAATAAGCCTTCCCCACCAGCAGATAATTATCATCTACCCATTTGTTATATTCCTTTTTATTATAGAATGCTCTTTCTTTTTCTGATAATGCAGTATTATCTTTCAATTTTGGTTTAACGGTTATAGAATGCATAGACACCAATTTTGTGCCTTTTTTTATTGTTCTATCCATTTCCGGCGATATTGTTAACGCTATCCCTTCGTCCCCGTATGTGAAAACAGGCAATATTTCAGCATAATTATCCTCAAAGGATTCGTAAACCTTATTTAATCCTTTTTTATAGCTTTCATTCTCATTAAATAATATATTGTATTTGGAAGTAGTATTATGGTATGTACGTGTTACAAAAGTATTTTTTTGTGTTGTACACCTGGCAAGTAATACAATAATCAATAACAAACAAATTCTATTTAAATTTTTCTTATTCACTAATAACTTATATAACTTATTATAAACTTAAAATTCGAAAACATATTTTGCAATATATTTATTTTTCTCATTTATTTATGTTATTTAATTTATTTTTCTCCAAAATCATACAACCAACCAGCTTAGGATGATCCTGAACCATAATTTCAGATTTAAGTTTCCTGGTTAACCATAAGGTAATAAAGTCTCCGCTGGCAGCCCAGGTAAAAAACAGTCCAAAAATAAATACTTTAAAATTCCCGGTTATTATCCCGAGTATTGAAGGTAAAATACCCTGGACAATACCCGGCAATACTATTCCAACTCTATAGACATTAATTGGCAAAGCTTCCTTGCAGTGAATATATGGTGCTAAATCAGGTTTCGAAATTCCAAATGATAAAGAGCGGAAGCCTTTTTTAGTAAAAAAAATCCAGATTAATCCATGCAGCACTTCGTGAACCACTATTCCAAGTATTATTATTATTAATATCCTGAACAAATATCCGGAAATATAATAGATAAAACTTTGAAGTAAAAAATTGTCTTTAAGAAAACTTATCTTGTTTTCCCAATAATTAAACAGTTCATTACCCCACAAAAAAAAATAAGGCAAAGAAAAAACAAGAATTACCGGGACTAAAAGGTAAAGGGAATATAAATAAGTTTTACTAACTGAAAGTGTTATCCCGTTAGTATAATTTATTTGTTTACTCATATATTGTTACTCAACAGCAACTACTTCCTTTATCTCCGGAACTTTTTCCTTAACAGCCTGTTCAATGCCTGCTTTAAGAGTCATCTGGCTGAATGGGCAGCTACCGCATGCCCCTGTTAATTTTACTTTTACAGTCATATCATCTGTAATCTCCACAAATTTAACATCTCCTCCATCTGCTTGCAGATATGGTCTGACGCTATCAATAGCCGTATTAACTTTGTCAGCTAGTTCATTTTTTTCAGAATTATCCATACTATTTTAGATTTTAACAAATTATTTACTTTATATCTTCTTTATATTTTTACTCATTTATCCATTCAAATACAATTTTAAATGGCACTAATCTTTAGTATCAAATTATCGGCAACATTCTTGAATATCTCACCTACATGATCTTTTTTCAGGACAGAAGGCGCACCTGTATCCCCGTCCTCTCTAATGCTTTGATAAATTGGAATTTGTCCTAAAAGCGGTACATTAAATTTCTCCGTAAGTTTTTTGCATCCATCCTTTCCAAATATATAATATTTTCGGTCAGGATATTCTTCAGGCGTAAACCATGCCATATTCTCAATTAGTCCCAGTATAGGAACATTAATATTACTATTTCTAAACATATTTATCCCTTTTATTGCATCATTAAGTGCAACATCCTGGGGTGTACTAACTATTATAGCACCGGTTAAATTAACTGTCTGTACTAATGTAAGATGTATGTCACTAGTTCCGGGAGGAAGATCAATAAACAAATAATCCAGTTCTCCCCAGTAAGCATCATTCATTAGTTGTTTAAGAGCATTAGATGCCATTGGGCCACGCCATACAGTAGCATCTTCCGGATTAACAAAAAAGCCAATTGAAAGTATTTTCAGACCGTATCCTTCAACCGGGACAATTAGATCTCTTCCATCAACCTTCTTTGCAACAGGCTTTGAATTTTCCTTATTAAGCATTTTAGGTATTGACGGCCCGAAAATATCTGCATCGATCAATCCAACCTTATAGCCTGATTTTGCCAAAGATACTGCCAAATTTACTGCTATTGTAGATTTGCCAACACCTCCCTTACCGGATGCTATTGCTATTATATTCTTAACATCAGGCAAATTTTTTATACTATTTTTTGATCCGGCATTTGCGCTATCTAATATTTTTATTTCAACATCAAGATTTTTGCTAAGATCTTCCTTTATAGCTTCCAGGCAAGTTTTCTTTATTAATGATTTTATAGGATCATTATGTCTGGGAAAAGAAAGAGAAAAACTTATCTTATTTGCATTTACTTCAATACTCTTAACCATGTTCAGACTCACAATATCTTTATCGTAACCGGGATGTTTTATTCGTTTAAGACTATTGATTACATCATCTTTTGAAAAACTCATATCTCAATCCTGCTAATATTCAACATTTTGCTTATGCAAAGTTAAATATAATAATGTTTTAAAGTTAATTTAATTTAGATTAATTCTTTACTAGGATCCCAAAACAAATTTTTAAAATCCACTATTTTATCATTTGTTACTTTTACTCCTTCGCTTTCAAGTAATTCCTGCATTAAAGTCTCATGACGAAAATGATGTTTTCCCGTAAGCATTCCAATTCTGTTAACTACTCTATGAGCCGGTATATAAGTTTCATTAAAGCTGGTATTGTTTAAAGCCCGGCCTACCATTCTTGAAGCGTTAGGCGAACCTATAGATTTTGCTATAGCTCCGTAAGTTGTAACCTTTCCATGAGGTATTTTCTTTGTAATTGTATAGACCCTTTCAAAGAAATTTTCATTATGTAACTTCTGCAGATTCTTCAATTAAAGATTGATTATTTAATTTAAATCTTAAATAATTAATATTTGAGCTTTGTTCAAGAAACAGATTTTCATAGTAAGTTTTGATTGAAAGGCTATCATCTATAAAATTAGAATTATACAAATCATCAGTAAAACACTCAACTTCTAAATTATTATATTTTGCAATTTCCAGTGTATACAAATATAGCAGATCACTATCAGTTTTTAAATGCACAATACCATCTGTTCTCAGTATTTTCTTATATAAATTCAAAAACTTACCGGATGTAAGTCTTTTCTTTTTCTTTTTAGGCTGGGGATCTGGGAAAAGCAGCCAAATTTCGTCAATTTCATTTGAGTCAAAAAATGAATTAATCAGTTCAACCCGTGTTCTTATGAAGGCTGCATTTTTAATGTTTTCATCAAGTGCTTGCTTTGCTCCTTTCCATATTCTTGCTCCTTTAATGTCAATTCCGATATAATTTTTCTCTTCAAATCTTCTTGCCAACTCAATTGTATATTCTCCTTTACCGCAACCCAGGTCTACAATTATCGGATTATCATTTTGAAAAAAGCTCTTATTCCATTTCCCCTTAAATGCAAAATCTTTATTATAAACTTCATTAAATTCCGGTTGCAAAACATTGCTGAATTTCTTCATTTCTTCAAATCGCTTCAACTTTCTTTTTGCCATTTTTAAAATTATGATTAAAAAATAATTTCAAACCGGGATAGTTTAAGAAGTCATGTTATTTTGTAGATTTTTCCACCCGAAGTCCAACATCAACGATATGTGCCAAATCCTCCACCCACATTGCCTGCTCAATATCAAACATATAAATACCTCTGTATGGGAATTTAATGTTTTTATGAAACGGAACCTGCAAACTCCAGACATTTCCAATACCTGTACCAAGCCATTTCCCTTTATCATCTGCCAGGGTAATCTCAAATGTATCTCTGACAAATTCACCATTAGGCGCATAAGTAGTAATAAACATAAAAATATTACTATAAAAGTATTGGCTTCTGTTCCTTATATCTATATAAATATTATGAGGACTTATAGTATCTGCGATATTAACATTGAAATGAATAATGTTTTTATTGTTCCAGGTATTACCGGGTATTTTAAAATATTGTTCATATACCACTGCCTTATCGCAGGATGTAATGAACATATAAATAATTGCTATAATGCCTGTATATTTAAGGAGTTTATTCTTCATGCATTAGCTTTTCTTCTATTTAACATTCTTAAGATTTTTCGGGTCTTTAGGTTGGTCTTCAATCCGGCTCAGACTTTCTTCGTCAGCGCGGGAATGATAGTCAATAACCGGTGCTATTTTCAAATATTCATAGTTTTCAAGTTTCTTAACTTTTTCACCCTTTTTATTCATTTCAATAATTTCTTTAACCGTATCTATTTCCAGGCAGGTAGAGTCAGAAGCAGATTCCTTATCATAGGAATACCACATAAGTCTTTTAAATACATCGGTTTTGTGGTGATAGGCCTGGCCGGTTTCTGTAACAAGAGGAATTGCTATATCAGGAAAATCCTTTTGAGCATCCAGATATATATTTAATTCATAATTAAGGCAACATTTAAGTTTACTACACTGACCTGCTAATTTCTGAGGATTTAATGAAACTTCCTGGTAGCGAGCTGAGCTTGTTGTAACTGAAACGAAGTTTGTAATATATGCTGAACAACATAATTCCCTGCCACAAGCGCCAATTCCTCCAATTCTACCGGCTTCCTGCCTGGCTCCTATTTGCCGCATTTCAATTCTTACCTTAAATTCATTAGCCAGTATTTTAATTAATTCCCTGAAATCAACTCTATCATCTGCAATATAATAGAATATTGCTTTTGTATTATCTCCCTGAAATTCCACATCACCTATTTTCATTTCAAGTTCAAGATCTTCAGCAAATTTCCGGGCTTTCAACATTGTAGATTGCTCTAAATTAATTGCTTTCTTCCATTTTTCAATATCAGCCTGTTTTGCTTTTCTATAAATCTTTTTAACATCATCATAATCAACAGTAATATTATTCAGTTTAAGTTTCATTAAAACCAACACTCCGGTCATTGAAACAATGCCGATATCGTGGCCGGGTGAAGCTTCAACTGCCACAATATCACCTTTTTTAAGTCTTAAATCGTTTACATTTTTATAAACAGCCTTACGGGTATTTTTAAATTTTACTTCTACAAGGTCAGTATTATGATATTCATTAGGTATATCATCCAGCCAATTGTATGAATCAAGCTTATTGCAACCCAGATTTACGCATACAGATTCAACATCGGAATCTAATGATAAATTTTTACAATCTCTCCCGAAACAATCACAATTATCCATCTTATATATATTTTGAACTATAATTAGTATTAAAAGTTAAACTGCAAAAATAACTAATTCTGAGCTTTTATCAATTTCATTAACTTAAAAGAAAAATCAAGAAACACAATTCTGCCATAAGCATTTCGTTCAATATCGTTGTATGCTCTATTTATTTCCTCTGTTATTTGCCAGACATTTGTATAATTAATAAACGGATGAAATTTCTTTGAGAAGTCATTCTCTTTTTCAGTAAGATAGACTACTTCAGGCTGATTAAAATTGATTAAAAAGTTATCCCTGATCATCTTTATAGAATAATTTAAAAAATTCTTTTGCCGCTCACGTCCCAGTTTAGCTATTTCATCAATCCAGCTGAATATATCTAAAGTTTTTCCGCTATAACATAACCGCATCAACTGAATAAATCTCTCCAGGTTTTTAGTATACTCTTCATTATTATCAATAATTTCTATAGCCTTAAGATAATTTCCATTTGCAAGACAGATTATTTCATCAACTTTTTTATCATCCAGGTTGTACTTTTCTTTTATTGCCTCTGTCAAATCACTATCTTCTATTTTTGGAACTTTCACTATTTGAGTTCTGGATAAAATTGTTGGAATAATTTGGTCAGTGCTATCTGTAACTAACAAAAATATTGTTTTATCAGGAGGTTCTTCAATTAATTTTAACAGCTTATTTGCAGCGGGTATATTCATTTTTTCAGGATGCCAGATTATCATAATTTTATAATCGGATTCGAATGATTTCAGGTTCAGTTTACGAATAATTGCTTCACTTTCATATTTGCTTATAAGGCCCTGTTTATTTTCAATACCAATAAAATCATACCAGTTATTAAGCCTTATATAGGGATTCTTTATTATACTTTCACGCCATTCACTTATAAAGTCATCACTTTTAGGTTCTTTTGTTATGCTTTTGGTATTATTAACAGGAAAAACAAAATGAAGATCAGGATGAATAAACTGTTGATATTTTATACAACTCGTGCATGTACCACATGAATCATTATCTACCTTATTTAAACAACTAATATATTGTGCAAAGGCTATAGCCAGGGCTAAGTTACCCGAGCCTTCAGGTCCGGTTAATAATTGAGCATGGCTTACCCTTTCTTCTTTAACAGTCCGGATTAATTGTTTTTTAATTTTATTTTGGCCGATTACATCTTTCAGGAGCATTGTAAATAATTTCTTTAATAATCAAAAATCGGATTTATTGTTACAGACATATCAGCCGGATTAGCGTAGTATGGCCACGATGCAATAAGTATATCTGCTCCTGACCTGGCGTATTCTTTAACATTATCTACAGTTATACCTCCTGATACTGCCAGTTTAATATTTGCATTTATTTTTTTTATTTCTTTCTTCAAATATCTTATTTCCTTTACGACAAATCTATTAAGTATTATAATATCAATATTTGATCTGGCAACTTTTAATGCATCATCTGAGTTTTTAACTTCTACAGTAATTGTTTTATCGGATATAAGATTTTTCTGCTCTGATAACCTGGCTTGAAGATTATCCAAATCGCCAAGGAAGCTATAATGATTATCAAAAATCAATATCGATTCAGAAAGACCCAGGCGGTGAACACTGGCTCCACCTGCCATCACTGCTTTAGTGGCGATTTTTTTTGTAAAGGGAATCGTTTGCCGGGTTGTTGATATTTGAATATTTGAATTACTTTCCTTTGCTTTCTCGACAAGAATTCTTGTATGAGTAGCAATACCGGACGCAAATCCGAGAATACTTTCACATGTTCTCCAGGCAGCATGAATATTCATAGATAGTCCCTCTCCTTCCATAAATTTAACTCCCTTCTCTATATATTCCCCGCTGGGAGTAAATAAAGTAGGATTTATGGCTAATTTTGAGAATATTTTTAACACCTCTTCCGTACAACATACAACTGTATCATCCTTAGTAGCAATTTGCATTTTGGCAGGTTTGTTTTCAAGTTTTAAAATTGATGTTGTTAAGTCAAAGTAAGGAATATCCTCTGTTAGCAATTCATCAATTTCTTTGTCAGTAAAATAAATCATGATTTCTATTAATTAATAGTTGATTTTAACTTTGTTAATTTACTAAAATTTATTTTTAGATAATTAACATTGGGGTTTTAATAATAAAAATATTGCTTATTAGCATTCATGCAAGAATAATTCGCACGAAATAAATATCTTTGTGCCCGTTATTTGTGAAAACAATTGGATGAAAAATATTAGAAACTTCTGTATTATAGCTCATATTGATCATGGCAAGAGTAGTGTTGCCGACAGGTTATTATTAAAGACAGACACTCTTGCTGTAAGGGATTTTAAGGATCAGGTTCTGGACAGCATGGATCTTGAGCGTGAGAGAGGTATTACCATTAAAAGCCATGCTATTCATATGGAATATAATTATGGAGGTGAAAAATATTATCTTAATCTGATAGATACACCCGGACATGTTGACTTCTCATATGAAGTTTCACGGTCAATTGTTGCATGTGAGGGTGCTTTGTTAATTATTGATGCAACTCAGGGTATCCAGGCACAAACAATTTCAAATCTTTACCTGGCTCTTGAGAATGACCTGGAAGTTATCCCGGTTCTTAACAAAATGGATTTACCAAATGCAATGCCGCATGAAGTAAAAGATCAGATAGTCGATTTATTAGGTTGTGAAAGAAGTGAAATAATTGAAGCCAGTGGTAAAACCGGTTTGGGTATTGAACGGATCCTGGAAAGGATAATTACAAAAATTCCTGCTCCTGAAGGAGATTCAGAGGCACCCTTGCAGGCTCTAATATTTGATTCTATATTTAATAACTACAGGGGGATATGTGTTTATCTGAAAGTAATAAACGGAGAAATACGAACGGGAGATCATGTAAAATTTGTAGCAACAGGAAAAGAATATAATGCCGACGAGATCGGGATACTTAAGTTAAAAACAGAATCAAGGGAAATTTTAAGAGCAGGAGATGTAGGTTATATAATTTCCGGTATTAAGACATCCTCAGAAGTTAAAGTGGGTGATACAATAACCCAGGTAAATAATCCATGTGATAAGGCAATTGAAGGATTTGAAGATGTTAAGCCAATGGTTTTCGCGGGTGTTTATCCTGTTGATGCTGACGATTATGAAGAATTACGTTCTTCATTAGAAAAATTACAGTTAAATGATGCTTCACTTTATTATGAACCGGAGTCATCGGCAGCTCTTGGTTTTGGTTTCAGATGCGGATTCCTTGGATTATTGCATATGGAGATAGTACAGGAAAGGCTCGACAGGGAATTCAACATTAATGTAATAACTACAGTTCCGAACGTTTCTTTCAAAGCATTTACAAAAAAAGGTGAAGAGATTGATGTTCATAATCCTTCCGGATTACCGGAACCTAAATACCTCGATCATATTGAAGAACCTTATATCATTTCACAGGTTATTTCCAAGTCAGAATACCTCGGACAGATCATGAAATTATGCATTGATAAGCGGGGGACACTTAAAAACCAGATTTACCTCACCAGTGACAGGGTGGAAGTAACCTTCAGGATGCCCCTGTCTGAAATTGTATTTGATTTTTACGACAAGCTAAAAAGCATCTCAAAGGGTTATGCTTCTTTTGATTATAATCCCTCAGGTTATCAAAAAGCTAATTTGGTGCGCCTTGATATTCTTTTAAACGGAGAGATGGTTGATGCACTTTCTTCATTGATACATAATGAATATGCATATTCTTTTGGCAGAAAAATCTGTGTTAAATTAAAAGAACTTATTCCCCGTCAGCAATTTGAAATTGCCATCCAGGCAGCTATCGGAACAAAAGTTATTGCCCGGGAAACTACCAGGGCATTACGAAAGGATGTTACATCCAAATGTTATGGTGGTGATATAACACGAAAGAGGAAACTGCTGGAAAAGCAAAAAAAGGGAAAGAAAAGGATGCGCCAGATTGGGAATGTTGAAGTTCCGCAGCAAGCCTTTCTGGCAGTATTGAAAATGGATTAAGGGTCTTTTCCCAAAAGCCCCTATTTTTTGATACTCACTTTCAGCGACAACTCCTTAAGCTGCTCTTCCGAGACTGCCGATGGCGAGTCAATCATCACATCTCTTCCTGCATTATTTTTTGGAAAGGGAATAACATCTCTTATTGAATCTAATCCTGCAAAAAGTGCTACACATCTGTCAAAACCAAATGCAATACCTCCATGTGGAGGAGCGCCATATCTGAAAGCATTCATAAGAAATCCAAATTGTCTGGTTGCCTCCTCATCAGTAAAACCTAATGCCTTAAACATTTTTTGCTGCAAATCCCTATCATGAATTCTTATTGAGCCTCCGCCCAATTCAACTCCGTTAATTACCAGGTCATATGCGTTAGCCTTAACATTGCCGGGATCAGTTTCTAATTTGTTAATATCTTCAATTTTGGGAGATGTAAATGGATGATGCATAGCATGAAATCTCTTTGATTCCTCGTTCCATTCAAGCAGGGGAAAATCTATAATCCATAATGGAGCAAATGTATTTTTTTCGCGTAACCCAAGTCGCTCTGCCATTTCAAGTCTCAATTCACTTAATGCATTTAGAGTACGGGCCTTTTCTCCTGCGAGAATAAGAATCAGATCCCCGGGTTTGGCATCAAATATTTTGGCCCAGCTTCTCATATCGTCCTGTGTGTAAAACTTCTCTATTGAAGATTTAAATGTATCATCCGTATTATATTTTATACTTATCAATCCTTTTGCCCCGATTTGCGGTTTTTGTACAAAACCGGTTAATTCATCAAGCTGTTTTCTGCTATATTCACAACATCCTTCTGCGCATATTCCTCCAGTATATTCTGACTTATCAAGAACCATAAATCCTTTTCCCTTAACTTTATCGGTGATATCTTTTATCTTCATATCAAAACGGATATCGGGTTTATCCGTTCCGTAGTTTTCCAGTGAATCTTCATATAAAAGGCGGGGAAACTCCGAAGTTATATCAAGTCCTTTAACGGATTTAAAAAGATGCCTTACAAGTCCTTCAAATGTATCTAAAAGATCATCACGTTCTACAAATGACATTTCACAATCAATTTGTGTGAATTCAGGCTGGCGATCAGCCCGCAAATCCTCATCCCTGAAACACTTAACAATTTGAAAATATTTATCATATCCTGCAATCATTAATAATTGTTTAAACGTCTGGGGAGATTGTGGTAACGCATAAAACTCACCAGGATTAATTCTTGAAGGCACGACAAAATCCCGGGCACCTTCAGGCGTTGACTTTATAAGCATTGGTGTTTCAATTTCAAGAAATCCCTGGCCGGACATATAGCTCCGAACTTCCTTCGCCATATTATGACGTAAATTAAGGTTTCCTTTAATAACATTTCTCCTAAGATCGAGATAACGGTACTTCATTCGAATCTCATCTCCCCCATCGGACTCATCTTCGATAGTGAAGGGAGGAATTTCCGATTTATTTAATATGTCGATCTTACTTACGATAATTTCTATATCTCCGGTCGGCAAAACCTTATTCTTATTACTTCTTTCCGTAACCTTGCCTTCAATCATTATAACATATTCACGTCCTAATTTCCGGGCCTTTTTACAAAGAGCAGGATCACTTTCCATATTAAAAACCAGCTGGATTATTCCATAGCGATCTCTTAGATCAATAAATGTCATACCACCTAAATCACGTGATTTTTGAATCCACCCGCTTAAGGTCACTTGCTTACCTATATGATTAATTCTAAGTTCTCCGCAGTTATGTGTTCTATACATTTTCTTAACGATTTAATTTTTACGAAAATAAAAAGAAAACTGGGAACAATTAATAAAATAAAAAATACAAATTACAAATTTCAAATAATATTCAAATTCCAAAACTCAATAACCAAATTTACCCTTTTAAAACACATGAGTTTATAATAATGCGGATTTAAAATCCGCTTATATATGATTCCCGTTTTAAAATCTGGTAGAGCAGTGGCTATTGTTGTTTATTTGTTTTTTGTAATTTGAGATTTGAAATATATAATTTATTGTTTGTTATTTTATATTTATTGTTTGAAATTTGATTTATTGGTTATTGTTATTTATTTGAAATTTGTATTTTATTATTTGTTATTTTAAATAACCCATTATGGCTTATCCGTTATTTTCAGATGAATATTTCATGAATGAAGCGCTCAAGGAAGCAGAAAAGGCATTACTAAAAGATGAGGTTCCTGTGGGTGCAGTGATTACATATGATACTCAAATAATCGCCAGAGCCCATAATCTTACTGAAACATTAAACGATGTTACAGCTCACGCTGAAATGCAGGCGTTCACAATAGCAGCCAATACAATAGGAGGGAAATACTTAATTGATTGCAGTTTATATGTGACCCTGGAACCTTGTGTGATGTGCGCTGGCGCATCGTACTGGACACAACTGAAAAAGATAATTTTTGGAGCACCTGATACAGAACGTGGCTTTACTAAATTTACCAAAAAATTATTGCACCCCGGGACTACGGTTATTTCCGGGATACTTGAAAATGAATGTAAAAAGTTGCTGTCAGATTTTTTCAAAGAAAAAAGGGACAGACACTTTTAAATAAAAAGTGTCTGTCCCTTTTGTATGTTTTTTG
>CBFCXR010000038.1:0-17292 GCA_965602045.1 uncultured Bacteroidales bacterium
ACTCCAGTCCACTTTGCTTCTTGCCATTGTTTTAAGCCATTTTAGCAGCAATTTGTTTTCGGCTTTTTCCAGTTCAGGATCATCATCAAGAATTTGAGTTGCCACATCCCTGGCATACTGTAAGATTTGGCCGTCCTGGCCAAGGCTGGCGATTTTCAAATCAAAGGGGATACCGCTTTGTTGGGTGCCTTCAATATCACCAGGGCCTCTGAGTTTGAGATCAACTTCAGCAATTTCAAATCCATCATTTGTCCTGGTCATAATGTCAATTCGTTTTTTAGCTTCATTTGTCATTTTGTGTGATGACATCAGGATGCAATAGCTCTGATCGGCCCCCCGTCCTACCCTGCCCCGCAGCTGATGCAGCTGCGACAGGCCGAATCTTTCAGCACTTTCGATAACCATAACTGAAGCATTGGGAATATCTACTCCTACCTCAACAACCGTAGTTGCAATTAGAATATGAGCCTTACCATCAATAAAATATTTCATTGCCAGGTCTTTCTCTGCCGGTTTCATTTTTCCATGAACACAGACAACCAGGTAGTCCGGAGGAGGAAAGGCCCTTGAAATACTCTCATAACCATCTTCAAGATCTTTATAATCCATCTTCTCCGATTCTTTAATCAGCGGATAAACAATAAAAATCTGTCTTCCTTCCTTAATTTGTTTCTTAAGAAACCCGAACATCGGCAATCGCTTTGAATCAAAGTAATGCACTGTCCTTACAGGTTTTCTTCCCGGAGGCATTTCATCAATAACAGATACATCCAAATCGCCATAAAGTGTCATAGCTAACGTACGTGGTATAGGAGTAGCAGTCATCACAAGAACATGGGGAGGATTTTCATTTTTCTTCCAGAGCTTAGCCCTCTGGGCGACGCCAAATCTGTGTTGTTCATCAATAATCACTAATCCTAAGTTTTTAAACTTAACAGGGTCTTCCAGAAGAGCATGTGTGCCAATCAAAATCTGCAACTCTCCCTTTTGTAAATTCTCATGAATTATTTCTCTTTCATTTTTTTTCGTTGTACCTGTAAGAAGGCTAATATTAATATCTAATCCTTTCAGAAAGCTTGTTATTGTATCAAAATGCTGATTAGCTAAAATCTCAGTAGGAGCCATTATGCATGCCTGAAATCCGTTATCCAGAGCTATCAACATACACATTAAAGCCACCAGTGTTTTACCGCTGCCAACATCTCCCTGCAATAAACGATTCATCTGTTTACCGGAGCCCAAATCTTTCCTGATTTCTTTGATTACACGTTTTTGAGCATTGGTTAATTCAAAATCCAGCCTTTTTTTATAGAAAGTATTCAGATTATCCCCGACTTTTGAAAATACAAATCCTTCGATTGATCTATTCCTGAAATTTTTTACTTTTAAGATATTCAGCTGAATAAAAAAAAGCTCTTCAAACTTAAGACGATAATTCGATTTGCGCAGCAGATCATTATTCTCCGGAAAATGAATATTGAACAGAGCTTTGCCTAAGGGTAACAAATTTAACTTTTCCAGCAGGTAGTGAGGTAAGGTCTCTTCAATTTTTCTGTCAAGTTCGTTTATCAGATTACCGATAAGTTTATATATAGTCCTTGAATTTATATAGCTGTTTTTAAGTTTTTCGGTAGTATTATACTGGGCCTGGTATTTAGAATTGACATTGCTTTCCTGCTTGTCCGCAGTTTCAACCTCAGGATGTGCAATAGATATTTTTCTGTTAAAAAGTGCCGGCCGCCCGAATACAATATACTCAACGTTAGTTTTATAATTTTTTATTATCCAGTTCGCACCCTGGAACCATACAAGTTCAATAGTACCTGTATCATCAGTAAACTCGGCAATAAGCCGCTTTTTCCTGGGGTGGCCTTCTGTCCTGAAAGACAATATTTTGCCCCTTAGCTGGATAAATGCTAATGTTGTATTGATCTCATTTATCTTGTAGAACCTTGATTTGTCAATATATTTATAGGGGAAATAATACAAAAGGTCACCAAATGTGAAAATATTTAACTCCTTATTTAAAAGTTCTGCCCTTCTCGGTCCTACTCCTTTGAGGTATTTTATATCTTGGTCTAAAATGCCATTCATTTTAAAAAAAATAGAATATAGTAAATATCGTAAAAGATAATTCAAATTTGAAAACTAAATTTGCACAATTAATGGTATATGTTAATAAGTACATAATTATCCATATACACGTTTGGGGGGATTTATTTGGAATTTGTTAATTGTTATTTGGATTTTGAAATTACTTTATAAATAAATTATATATAATTCAGAATGAGAAATTTAATCTTTTTATTTAGATATTTATACTATAAAATATTTTCCAGACATAAATACGGACATAGTATACACTCACCGTTTGTTTATGATTTAATAACAAATGTTTTTAATGATAACAAAAAATATGAAGAGTATAATGAAATAGAGAAGATCAGAAGTAACCTCTATAAATCAGAAAATACGGTATCAGTTACTGATTTTGGTGCAGGTTCAAATAAATTTAAATCAAATACAAGAAAAATAAAGGATATTGCTAAATATTCATCTGTTAATAGAAAATATGGCCAATTACTTTTCAGGCTGGTAAAATATTTTGAGCCAGATACAGTTGTTGAACTAGGGACATCTTTAGGCATTAGTGCGATGTACCTGGCCAAAGGATGTAAAAACACAAATATTATAAGTATTGAAGCAAATAAAAACCTGCTTGAAATTGCCGGACAAAATTTTAATACTGCCGGTTTACTTAATATTAAGGGAATAAATGACAGTTTTGAAAATGCACTTCCGGAGATAGTTAATAATTCATATGAAAAATTATTTATTTTTATTGATGGAAATCACAAAAAAGAATCTACATTACGATATTATAATCAGTTTCTTACAAAATTACATAATAACCGGATTATGATTTTTGATGATATTAACTGGTCGAATGGAATGCGGGAAGCATGGAAAGAGATAAAATCAGATCCTGGCTCAAAAATTACTATTGATTTATTTTTTATGGGCATAGTAATTTTTAAAAAAGATATTCATAAACAGAATTTTGTGATAAGATTTTAAAAGTTAAATGGCAAATATTATTTTTATAGCTTTTGATAGATAAATAGGCAAATTTTTGCATAATATAAATTTTTTATAGTCATAACCTTATGGATAACATTATTCGATTTCAGGGAATAGTAAAGAACTACCTTGTTGGTAATCAAATTGTCAGGGCGTTGAGATCAATAACTATTGATATTAATAAAAATGAATTTGTGGCAATTATGGGGCCTTCCGGATCGGGAAAATCCACCCTAATGAATATTATAGGATGTCTTGACACACCAACTTCAGGAAAATATTTATTAAAAAACAGAGATGTAAGTAAACTTGAGGATAATCGATTAGCTGAAATAAGAAACAGTGAAATCGGATTTATTTTCCAGACTTTTAATTTATTGCCAAGATATACAATGTTGGAAAATGTTATGTTACCTTTAATATATGCAGGATCACCGAAGCAGGAAAGAAAAAAAAGAGCATTAGAGGTACTTGAAGATGTTGATTTGGTTGATAGAATAACTCATAAGCCTAATGAACTTTCGGGCGGGCAAAAACAGAGAGTTGCAATTGCAAGAGCATTAGTAAACCATCCATCAATTATACTGGCAGATGAGCCGACCGGTAACCTCGATTCAAAGACATCTGTTGATATTATGAATGTATTCCGGGAAATACATAAAAAAGGTAATACCATAATTCTGGTTACTCATGAAGAAGATATTGCAAAGTATGCAAACAGGATAATCCGGCTAATTGATGGCCAGATTGACTCAGATAAACCAAATAAACAAGTATAATTAATGAAAATTTACACTAAATCCGGTGATAAAGGTATGACATCCCTGAGAGGGGGTGAAAAAGTACCAAAATATCACAAAAGAATTGATACTTTGGGTAACGTTGATGAGCTTATTTCGTATATGGGTTTAATCAGAAGTCAAAAGATTAATGAGGCGGATAATAATATTTTAATTAAAATTCAGGAAAATCTGATGACTTGTGCAGCTATAATTGCATCTGATACGGGTAATCGCGAGACTGATTTACCAGAATTAAAGGAAGATGACGTACATAAACTGGAAAAAATAATTGATAATATGGAAAAAAAGTTGCCTCCCTTAAATTCATTTATTTTACCGGGTGGAAACACCTTAGTCTCATTTTGCCATATTGCCCGGACAATATGCAGAAGAGCGGAAAGAAAGGCTACTGAACTTTCATCTGAGTCATCTGTTCCCGAAATAATTATAAAATACCTGAATCGTTTATCAGATTTTCTTTTTGTTCTGGCTCGCAGGATATCAGCGGACTTGAGCGTTGAAGAAATTCAATGGAAATTAAAGTTGTAAATGATAATTTTTTTTTTATATTTTTGCAGCTTTTTAGATAAGGATACTTTTAAATTAGAATAAAAATGTATTGGACTCTTGAATTAGCGTCTAAACTTGAGGATGCACCATGGCCGGCTACTAAAGATGAGTTGATAGATTTTGGAATTCGTTCAGGTGCACCGCTTGAAGTTATTGAAAACTTGCAGGAAATCGAAGATGAAGGCGAAATCTATGAAAGTATTGAAGATATCTGGCCGGATTATCCAAGCAAGGACGATTTCTTTTTCAATGAAGATGAATATTAATCCAATTTAAGTTTTATTCGATCCATGTAAAAATATCCTCCTTTTTCAGGGGTCTGAGATGTTCAAGCCATATAAAATCTTTTAATTTAAGTTCGTTTCGGGGAGCACTTTCAAGTGGATATAATGTAGCATCGGGTTTTTTATAGAACATAATTTCTTTTACATCTTTACCTTCAAGATAAATTACCAAATCAGAACTTTCAGCTTTGTTTACACCGATAATCTCATCTTCATCTTTTGGATAGTAAATTGTTTGTCCATTTCCTTTTACATCAACCTTATAGAGATTATTATCCCTAAAATAACAGATCATTTTCCTTCCCTTAATCTGATTATATTTAGCTGTATCTTCCCTGCTGATAATAAAGGCAAGACCCAGTAAATGCAGCTGGTCAATATCTTTATTTTTGGTCCAAATCTCCATATAATCGGATGTTAACTGATTTTGATCTTTCCATAAAACAGGTTCATGAAAAAGTCTGATAACAGAATCTGAAAAAGAGTAAGCCATTGAATCACACTTACCTTGCAGATTTGATTTAAACATTTTTACTTTATGAAAACCTTTTAATATTTTATATCCGCTAGTATCAATTTCCGATATTAAAGTGTCAGCATGAATATATATTGAATCCGGATCAGTAATTTGAATTAACATTGCCTTATCAGTCAGCAAGGCATCTTCAGTGATTTCGTTATAAGTTGCATAATTGCCTTTTAAAATAATATTTTGTTCATTATCAAAAAGTTCAACATTTTGATATGCTTCGCCATATCCCACATCTCTTTCATAGTATAGACTATCACCTTTTAAAGTTTGATTAGTATTTCGCAGGAACGCATTATCCTTTAATAAAGAAATATCCGTTTCAGTATTATACCAGCCATCCTCGCAGTAGATATAGTTACTATCACTGATTATTTCCGTGGGCCCGAGGAAAAAAGCAACATTCGTTACAGTATTGTATTTTAAGGTGTCTGAGTATATAGTATAACTTGGATTTATTATAACTACGCTATCTCTGAAAAAATACATCTTTTTACTTGAATAATAATATCCTTCCTTACTATTTAGTTTATTTTCACCATTAACTATATCTGCATAAGAAACATAGTATCCTACACTGGTTCTCAGGTCAAAATCAAGAGCTTCAGTAATTAGTCTTGTTTCTTTACTATACAATCTAACATTTTTTCTAACATTGGCCATTCTTGTATTTCCATCATAGTGGAGGAAATCTCCATATAAATGTAAAGTGTCACCCTGATTAATATATACACTATCAAAGGCATCCAGAGAATTATTGTCAGAGTAATAATATGCACTATCACAATACATTATTGCGCCCTCATGTCGAAACACAACATTTCTCAGCAATCTGTATGCTCCATTTGCTAAATTCTGATCATACTCCATAAAGTCAGAATTATGATCTATTTTCCGGGTTTCCTGAGAAAAGGAAAGAATGATATTAAAATTTAATAAAACAAGGATCAGGAATTTTATTTTTATCTGCTGATTATCAAAATTTATACATTTATGAAATTTCATTAGATATATTATTCCTAATGTTTTTATTTCAGCCAGCCACTTATTCTGAAATTACAATCTATATAATTCTTATCAAGTTTTATATAGGTGCTTTCAATTTTTTCTTTAATCCAGTTGTCAACAATCTCGGTTTGTTTATTAATCATAGTCATTTGTTTCAACAGGCTATAATCCTCTTTCAGATTTGCCACATGAGGGTTTGTCCGGGATTTCAGGAGAACAACTTTAAAAACAACAACTCCATGTTTATCTACTGACTCATAGGCTTTTGAAATTTCTGCCAGGTCCAGATTCTTAATTATGAGGTAATCTCTTGTTGAAAAATTGTCCAATGCAAATTTTGAATCTCCTGTATTTTCATTTATAACCTGCCCTCCATTCATTCTTGTGTCTTTATCATGTGAGAAATATATTGCAGCTTGCTGAAAAGTTAATGAATCAAGCCTTACAAGTCTGATAATACTATCCAGTTTAGCTTCTGCCTTTTCCTTTTCTTCAATTGATATTTTAGGTTTCATAAGAATATGCCTTGTATTTACCCTGTCATCTGTTCTGTCAATCAACTGAATAATATGATATCCAAATGATGATTTTACAATTTTCGAAACAGATCCTTTCTTTAAGCTAAAGGCTACCTTAGCATATTCAGTATCCAGTTCTGCTTTATTTGACCATCCTATTTCACCTCCTTTTGGCGCTGAAGGACCTTCAGAATATAATACTGCCAGGGTAGCAAATTTTTCACCATTTATTATCCGCTGCCGGATATCCAGCAACTTTTGTCTTACTTCATATACAGCTTCCTCGCTTGTCGAGGGATAGATTAATATCTGGTTGATTTCAACTTCCGCATTAACATACGGGATACTATCCTTATGCATATTCTTAAAATAATTTCTTACTTCTGAAGGTGTAGCTGTTATATCACCGAGTATATCTGCTTTTATCCTCTCAGTAAGAATCTGTTCCCTTATAGCATCTCTCATATCTTCTTTAATTTCAAGAATTGATTTACTAAAATACTCTTCAAGCTTTTCTTCAGAACCTATTTGATTTATAAAATAATTCAATCTTTGATCGAGCTGCAAATCTACCTCTACGTCAGTCACTTCAATACTATCAATTTCTGCTTGATTTAAGAATAATTTCTGGGACAATAAATTTTCGAATATGCGACATCTTATATCATCAGCACCTTTATAACCCTGAGCAAGTAACTGGTAATACTCTTTTTCGACATCGGAAAACAAAACCCTTTTATCACCAACAACTCCTATTATTTGATCTATAATCTTTTCCTGGCATGATAATTCTGATTTCTGTAACAATAGCAATACCATTAATAGTGAAAGTATTCTTATCATATTGTTTTATTAGTAAATTATAAAATTATTTCTGTTTAGGGCATCGTTATAGATATTAGCTTCAAGCTCTTTTATAAGTCGTATTTTTCTCTTATTCAGGATTATGTTCCTTATATTTTTACTTACTATCTCCAATGGTGAAACCGTACCAATTAATCTACGATCTTTAATATTCACAAAATAGTAATACGTAGAGTCTTTAATTTCAATAAATTTCCGGTATTTTAAATACTGCTCCGGATTATCTATTTTTATAGGAAGGCTTTTTCCTATTTCTGAAAAATATACCCAGCTGTCATCAAAAAAATCATATTTTGTAGCATACTGATAACAATAGTTTTCAAGCTTTTTTATATCCTCTTCATTTGCTGATCTATACCATCTTCTTATTTTCCATATTTCGGGTGAAGTTCTAGGTACTTGCAGGAATAAGGCCTTAACAAGATTATCATTAAGCATAAAATTTGAAGAATTCTCATTATAATATTCTTCAATCTCCTGAAAGCTAATAAAAGTATCTAACTTTTGCTCTATCAGACTTTGTTCGTACTTATAAATAAGTAGCGAAGTTTTATAATTTTCAATCTGTTTATCCACGTTTTGTTCTTCTTCTGTAAGGTTTATTTCTGCTTTATTTAAGAGAAGTTGTTTATTAATCCATTTCCCAATATAATCCCTTGCAGCTAATACACTATCAGAAGCAGAAATGTTGGCAGGCATAATATCATTTATATCGTTTGGATACAAATACTTATCAAACGCTCTGGCAACCGGTTTTTCTCCAGACTTTCTTTTAAAATCAGAACAGGTTACGAAAGATAAAATAACAGCAAATAATATTAACTTTCTCATTTTACTTTCTTAAGTACCTTCTTATTTACTTCAATAGTATAATTATTTCGTAATTCCTTAATCCACTCTTTTTCCAGGTAAGTTTGATAATCTGCCGTAACTAATCCCCTAACGTCACTTAAAAGCTTAGGTTCAGGTTCTAATATGTTATTTATGAATACTAATACTGATTTATCCTCCAGCTGAAATACTTCAGAGGCATGTTTTTCCCACGTTATTTTATCAATAAGTTCATTATCCTTTTCCTCATATAAATTATCTTCAATCTCAACACAAGCTATACTATCAACCGGGCATAATCCGGCAATTAACTCTTCTTTTGATATTTCTTTTTTAGCTCTCATGGATGCCAGTTTCTTAGTCTTTTCAATAAGAGTAGAATCTAATATTGTGTATATTGATGCATCGACTCTTTGTTGCCATACGTATTTTCCCAAACGATTTTTTTCAAAGAATTCTTCTAATCCAACAGTATCTTTTACTGCTTTGCTCCAGACAACATTATCCGTTAAATTAAACAATAATATACCGTCATGATATTCCTGCATAAGGTATCTGAGTTCAGGAAATTTATCTTCAAGGGTACTCTTTTTAAATTTCAGTACATTAGCATCAACAAATTCATTATATTTTAAATATACTATATAGTCGAACGAATAATTCGCACTATACTTGCTTTTTGATATGAATTCTGCCAGGTCCTTTTGCAGATATTCCATATTGCCTATTTTAAATATTGGTTCAATCAGGTTTTTTGCAGCAGCAAAATCCCAATCGCCCTTGTAAACTGATGAATCGATAATTTCGCTAATCTTATCAAGGTTATCTTTATATTCAATAAAATTATTTTCTTTTTTAATCTTCTTAACATTTGCCTTACTAATTGCTAATTCCATATCTGATCTTTTAGAAACTTTTTCAAAAATAGGTTTTATTTCTTCAATAGTGCCTACAGGGATCTTTCTATAGAGTTGAAATATGTGCCATCCGTATTCTGTTTGTATTGGTTCTGTGTAATCACCGCTATCCTTTAAACTAAAAATAACATCATCAATTGAATCGGGCAAAACTCCTGATTCTAGCGGTTTCAATTCACCGCCAATCTTGCCTGAATTAATATCTTCAGAATATTCCCTGGCAACGTCAGCAAAATTTTCACCATTTTGAAGCATCTTATAATACTCATCTATCTTTGCCTTTAAATTTGATGTTTCTTCAATTGGATCACCCGTAGTTCTCACCATGATATGAGCCATCTTGATTTTACCCCTGGCTGGCCTGTAGCTATTAATCCTTATTATATGATACCCATACGTTGTTCTGAAAGGCATCGAAATTTCTCCCACCGGGATTTTATAAGCCACCTCTTCAAAAGGATATTCCACCCTAAAAGCATTAAACCATCTCATCTGACCTCCCTTTGATTGCCCTGATGGGTCTTCTGAAGCGTCCCTGGCAACTTCATCAAATGACTCCCCGTTAACTATTCTTTCTCTTATTTGCATAATTCTTTCATATGCTTTCAGGGTATCATCCTGGGATGCATTATTATTAAGCCTAACCAATATCTGACTTACATTAACTTCCGTTTTTGACCTTTCATAGGCTTTTTTTGTAAATTCCTCATAAATTTCTTCGTCTTTAAGATATGGCTCAACCAATTTTTCACGATAACCATTTAATTCCTTTAAGAAACTTTGAGCTGTATCATAACCAAGTCGTTCAGCTTCAAATACTTTTAATTTATAATTTATAAATAGCTCTAAATATTCCTCAACCGATTTATTATCATATACTGTTGAAGTATTATTCTTTTTATAAATCCTTTCAAATTCCGACTTAGTGATCTTCTTGTCACCAATTGTGAGTACTATTTTACTTTTTTGTGCAATAACAAGATTAATTGATATTAAACAGCAACTTAATAAAATGATAATTTTTCTTTTCATAATATCCAAAAGTTTTAGTTTATTATTAGGTTTATATTATCTACTATAATTTGGGGCTTCTTTAGTTATGGTTACATCATGCGGGTGACTTTCAGTTATACCTGAATTTGTAATTCTAACAAACTTGGCTTCCATCAGTTTATTAATATTATTAGCTCCGCAATATCCCATTCCTGATCTTAATCCTCCTATTAGCTGGTAGTATACTTCTGACAGAGTACCTTTAAAAGGTATTCTGGCAACTATACCCTCAGGGACAAGTTTTTTATCTTCTTCTTCAGGATCCTGGAAATACCTGTCTCCTGAACCTTCCTGCATTGCTTCAATAGATCCCATACCCCGGTATGATTTAAATTTCCTGCCAGTATAAATTATTGTTTCACCCGGTGATTCTTCAACACCTGCAAATAAGGAACCTGCCATAACTGAACTTGCTCCTGCTGCAATAGCTTTCACAATATCTCCGGAATAACGAATACCTCCGTCTGCAATAATAGGCACATTTTTCTTTTTTAACGAATGCGCTACATCAAAAATTGCTGACAATTGAGGAACGCCTATACCTGCAATTACCCTTGTTGTACAAATTGAACCAGGACCAATACCTACCTTAACTCCGTCAGCACCGGCTTTTACAAGCTCTAATCCGGCATCACCGGTTGCTATATTACCAACAATCATATCAATTCCGGAATATTTCTTTTTAGCATTTTTTAACATTTTGATAACCTTTGATGAATGACCATGAGCAGTATCAATTACTATTGCATCCACATCTGCTTTAATTAATGATTCAATTCTGTCAAAATTATCTTTTGTTATACCAACCGCAGCGGCGACTCTTAGTCTGCCCTTACGATCTTTACATGCATAAGGCCGGTCTTTAGCCTTTGTGATATCTTTATATGTTATAAGTCCGATTAACCTGTAATTTTTATCCACAACAGGTAGTTTCTCAATTTTGTATTGTTGCAGTATGTTAGCAGCTTCTTCCAGATTTATTTCCTGATTAGTGGTTATTAAT
This sequence comes from uncultured Bacteroidales bacterium, assembly GCA_965602045.1. Taxonomy (GTDB): domain Bacteria; phylum Bacteroidota; class Bacteroidia; order Bacteroidales; family UBA10428. The sequence goes on from CBFCXR010000038.1 coordinate 11,441, forward strand.
TTTTCAGATGTCATTACTTCACTAATAGGCTTATTGAAATCCTGTTCAAAACGTAAATCCCGGTTTGTAACAATTCCAATAAGTTTATGATTTCCTGTTACAACAGGAATGCCTCCTATCTTAAATTCTTTCATATAATTAACAGCATCACCAACAGTAGAATCCTTTTGAATGGTAATAGGATCATAAATCATTCCATTTTCTGCACGCTTAACAATCTTAACCTGTTTAGTCTGATTCTCAATACTCATATTTTTATGAATTACCCCTATACCTCCCTCTCTTGCTATTGCAATCGCCAGATTTGCTTCAGTAACAGTATCCATTGCGGCAGATACAATAGGAGTATTTAAAGATATATTTCTGGAAAACCTGGTTTTCAGGTCAACCTCTTTGGGAAGGACTTCTGAATAAGCAGGAACGATGAGTACATCGTCGAATGTAAGACCTTCTGATATTATTTTATCTGATAAAAATGCCATCTTAACTATTTTATTTAATTTTAAATGTTGCGAAAGTACAAAATTTTAAAAAATAACAATTTCTAAAATACCATAAAAATTACTTTATAGAAGCTTAAATCTTTTTTAAGTACTAAATTCCGGATGAATGAAATCTACGAAATATTAAAAAAATTCTGGGGATATACTAATTTCAGGCCATTACAGATAGATATAATAAAATCCGTAATTGAGGGAAATGACACTCTCGGATTAATGCCAACAGGAGGTGGAAAATCATTAACATTTCAGGTCCCTGCTTTATATATGAAAGGAATTTGCCTGGTAATTACTCCATTAATAGCATTAATGAAAGACCAGGTTGAAGCTTTACAGAAACTTGGGATTAAAGCACAGGCAGTTTATTCAGGAATGACGGGTATAGAGATTGATATTGCGTTGGATAATTGCATTTATGGTGATTTTAAACTTCTATACCTATCACCGGAACGTCTTACAACACGGTTATTCAAAACCAGAGTTCTTCAAATGAACATAAATTTAATAACTGTTGATGAAGCCCATTGTATTTCACAATGGGGTTATGACTTCAGGCCTTCATATCTGAATATTTCGGATCTAAAAAAAACTCTTCCAGGAGTACCTGTATTAGCACTTACTGCAACCGCAACACCTTTGGTTATTGAAGACATACAGGAAAAATTACTCTTTACAAGGAAAAATGTACTGAAAAAAAGCTTTTACCGGGATAACCTGATTTATAAAGTAAAGAATTCGGAAGATAAATATGGAGATATTGTTAGAATTATTAATAAGCTTAAAGGTAGTGGTATAGTATATGTAAGGAGCAGAAAAAAATCCAAAGAAATATCTCTGCATCTTACACAGAACAAAATTTCTTCAAACTTTTATCATGCCGGTCTGAAGCATGAAACACGGGCACAAAGACAATTAGAATGGTCAATCGGAGAGACAAAGGTGATTGTTGCAACAAATGCTTTTGGAATGGGTATTGACAAACCTGATGTTAGGTTTGTTATTCATGCCGATTTACCTGATTCATTGGAGGCATATTTTCAGGAAGCCGGACGTGCAGGAAGAGATGAAAAGGAAGCTTATGCTTATCTGCTCTATAATTCTTCTGATAAACCATCAATAAAAAAAAGAATTCAGGCAAACTTTCCGGAAATAAATATTATAAAAAGAGTTTATCAGGCACTAGGTAACTACCTAAAGATTCCTGTAGGTGGAGGTAAGAATATTTCATTTGATTTTAATATCGCTGATTTTTCTTCAACTTTTAAATTCAACCTTAACACAATTTACAGCAGCCTTAAAATTCTTGGATATGAAGGCTATATAGAACTTACAGATGAACTAAATAATCCTTCGAAAGTGAAATTCTTATTGTCAAGAGATGAACTTTATAAATTCCAGGTGGCAAATGTAAAATTTGATGCTTTTATAAAACTTTTGCTACGCTCTTATACAGGTATATTTACAGAATTTTCAGGTATTAATGAACTGACACTAGCAAAAAGAGCTGATGTGAACACTGATACTATTTATCAATACCTGGTAAAACTTAATAATCTAAAAGTTATCAAATATATACCTCAGAAAAAAACTCCATTAATTATTTATACAGAAGAAAGACTTGATGAAAAATCTTTATTTATTTCCAAAGAAAATTATAAGGACAGAAAAGAAAGGTATGTTGAAAGACTTAATTCGGTTTTAAATTACTACTTAAAAACAAACAAATGCCGAAGCCAGATATTACTGGGATACTTTGGAGAAAAAAATTCTGAAAGATGTGGTAAATGTGATGTATGTTTGCAACAGGACGAAATTGAGCTAAATCAAAATGAATTTGATTTAATTAATGAAGAAATTAAGTCAATTGTTAGTCTTGAACCTATTAATCTGAATAACCTCGTTGATAAAATTCCTTTTAAGGAAGATAAGATTATTACAGTAATCCAATGGTTGCTGGACAATGCATATATGGTTTATAATGAAGACAATATGTTGACCTGGAAAAGAAAATAAAGAATTAACTTAAACCATTTCATTATGAAGAACAGTTTTAACTTTCAATCAAAAATTATAAAAGAGCAGATACATAAACTTCCGGTAAAAAAATTTGAAGGAAGTATATATTTAGTTGATACTATTAATAAGAAAGAATTAATTAAGGATAAGTTAAATAATACAGAAGTTTTAGGTTTTGACACTGAGACAAGACCTTCTTTTAAAAAAGGGATCAGAAACAATATTTCACTTATTCAACTGGCTACTTCTCACAATGCTTTTCTTTTTAGAATTAATTTAACAGGTATTCCTGACTTTCTGGTTAGAATTTTTGAAAATGAAAACATTATTAAAGTAGGAGTTGCTTTAAGAGATGATTTAAGCGGATTAAAAAAAATAAAGCCTTTCAACCCAAACGGATTTATTGATCTTCAACAATATGTCGAAAAATTTGGCATTGAAGACAAAGGTCTGAAAAAACTCGCTGCAAATATTCTTGGTTTAAAAATATCAAAAAGCCAGCAAACTTCTAACTGGGAAAATAATATATTAAAAAAGCAACAACTCGAATATGCTGCAACTGATGCCTGGGTGTGCTATGAGATTTATAACAAGTTAACCCGGCCCACATAATTTATGAATACCATTCAATAATGACAACTTATCTGGTACTTGGAATTACATTGGGATTAGCAGCCGGAATTTCGCCCGGGCCTTTACTTACTCTCGTGATTTTAGAAACAATAAAACATGACAGAAAAGAAGGCATTTTAGTAGCATGTAGTCCCTTACTAACTGATTTACCTATTGTACTTATTTCGCTATTTATTCTGTTAAAATTTTCAGACTACAGTTATATTTTTGGTATATTATCTTTTTTAGGTGCAATATATATTGGTTATCTGGCATTTGAAAATATTAAACAAAAAGGCTTTAAACTGGACACACAAGTACTTAAAGCCCAATCACTTAAAAAAGGTATAATTACAAATTTTTTAAATCCGCAACCTTATTTGTTTTGGATAACAATTGGTGTGCCGACAATCTTAAAGGGATATCAGTCCGGTTTAAATGTATCACTTTGCTTTGTCCTGGGATTTTACATTTGCCTTGTTGGCTCAAAAATTATCATCGCTGTCATTGTTGAGAAGACAAAAACATTCCTGCAAAGTAAATTTTATATTTTAATAATCAGACTGTTAGGATTTATCTTATTAATTTTTTCAGCATTCCTCATAAAAGAGAGCCTGGTTCACTTTAATTTGCTATAGTACTTTGTATCGGAACTCAAAGTTTTATTCAGTTAATCAATAATTTACCCAGGCCAAAATGAATTCTGTAATATAGTATAAGCACACTTTTCAGAGTAAATCTACTAAGGACCAGACATTACTTGTCTTTAAAATAGAAATACACTTATCACTTTATATTCATGTTATTTCTGAATTTTGCTATTAACGTAATATTTTATTAAATTTAATTATTGAGCAAAAAAATAATATTATACTGTAGATACTTTAAAATTAAACAGCGTTTCAAATATATTATTGAATTAGCTTCTTTCAATTACTTAGTAAAGTCTGCAATTAAGTTCTATAAAGCTTAAATTATAATAACCTGAAAATGGTGAATATATGTTACGCAAGAAAGCAATAATACTTTATATACTTCCTCTATTATTATTCTTGATAATTGTTCATTTCGTAAGAATAATTAACTCTGCTACTATTCCTTACATTATTACAATAAATATTATAACTATCTTACTAATTATTATTTTGTTTCTTTTAATTATTCGACGAAGAAAAAAAGCAGAGGCAATTTCCGGAGAAAATCAAAAATTTTTAAAAGAGGTATTTGATACTACTCAAACAGGTATAATTATTGTGGATAAAGAAAGTGAAACAGTGAAAAGCTCAAATAATTATGTTTTTAAACTTTCAGGATACGATCCGGTCGAATTTATTGGTAATAAGGCAGATAGCATTATTGTATCTGATCTGCAGTACAAGGACATGAATAATCAAGAACAATTTGATATTGAGGGAGAATTAATTACAAAAACAGGAAAAAAAATCCCTATTCTCAGAAATATAACATCCAAATTATTAAATAACAGATTATGTTATATTGAGAGTTTTATTGATAATACTAAAAGAAAACAATACGAGAAGGATATTGAATTTGCAAAAGATCTGGCCCAAAATGCCAACAAATTAAAAAGTGAATTTCTGGCCAATATGAGTCATGAATTCCGCACTCCGATGAATGCTATAATCGGAATATCAAAGTCAATTATAAAATATGATAAAAAGGGACTTACTGACGAACAGGTTGAAGGCTTAAAACATATCAATCAAAGTGGAATAAGATTATTGGATTTAGTAAATGATCTGCTTGATTTGGCAAAAATCGAATCCGGAAAAATCAGTATTAATCTCAATCCATTTCCACTGGATAAACTTATTACTGATCTGAAGAGTATGGTCGAAGAATTAATTAAGGGTAAAAATATACGTTTTTTTGTCAGAAAAAATCCCAACGTACCCAACACAATTATTTCCGATTCCAAGAAATTATATCAGATATTAACTAATCTTTTAAGTAATGCGGTAAAATTCACACAAAAAGGTAAGATTCAGCTAAAAATTCATAAACTTGGGGCATTTCTGTATTTTGAAGTTGAAGATACCGGAATTGGCATAGCAAAAGAAAATTTATCATTAATATTTGAGAAATTTGCCCAGATAGACGGTGCGGATCAAAAAAAGTACAAAGGGACCGGATTAGGCCTTGCTTTATGTAAAGATTTGGTTGAATTACTCGAGGGAAACATCAGTGTTGAAAGTGAACCGGACAAAGGCACATTAATGAAATTTTATATACCTTACAATACATCAACACAATCCGGAAAAGAACCGGAACATTCTAATCATAAAGATATTCTTGAAGTCAGTGAGAATAATAAAAATAAAGTACTTATAATTGAAAATGATGAAGAATCAAAATATTTCTATGAAAAATATCTTAAGGATGATAATTACCAGTTAGTATTTGCAAAAAACGGCAAAGAAGGATTAAAAAAAATATTTCAAATATTACCTGATGTAATTGTTATGGGATTGAAATTGCGTGAAATGACCGGATATGAAATATTAAGGAAAATAAAATATAATCCAAAGACCTGTGTAATCCCGGTTATTATTGTCACTGAGTTAGACAATATTCCCAGTAAAGCGATTTATAATTACGAACATGTTTTGCATAAACCAGTTGAAATTAATGATTTAACATCAAGAATAAATCATCTGCTTAGTATTAAAGACAATAAGAAGAAAAAAGTAATAATCATCAGTG
>CBFCXR010000039.1:0-17007 GCA_965602045.1 uncultured Bacteroidales bacterium
ATCAAAGGCACAGGAGAAAAAAGAAATATTAACAAAACCAAAGCCATTAGTCAGTCCGGTTATTCATAAGAAAGTAGAGACCAGGCAGAGAAAGAGAAGCAACTCGCAGATTATTGTCTGGATTATTCTAATATTAGTCATAAACGCGGCAATAATATCGTGGTTTGTATTTAATGACGAGATTCGGGGATTCCTCAGCAAAGATTCGGGGAGTGCAGTTGCTACAGAAGAGGGAGCTACTGATGAGCCTGGTGATGCGGAAACTGTATCTGATGAACCATCGGTGCCGGGCGAAGATATTGCCGGTAAATCAGGTACAGATTTACCTAAACAGAATATTAGCGAACCGGTAACTGCACCGGAAATTGAAGAAGAATCTATTTCCCTGTCTGAAAAACGATACTATATTGTAGCAGGTTGCTTTAGGGAGGAAAATAATGCTAATTCTTTAGTTGACAAACTCACACAAAAAGGCCATGATGCAGAAAAGTTTGGGAAGATTGGCAATCTGTATGCTGTAAGTTATGCATCTTTTATTGACAGAGCTGAAGCTCAGCGTAAATTAAGAAGTGTCAGGGAAGAAGAGGCCCCCGAAGCATGGATAGTATATTATTAGAACGTTGGTTACAATTTGTTCTTAAATCAATTTATTAAACTTAATTTATAAAATTCCAGATTTTAGGTAATTTGGAATTTGTAATATTTTCATAACACCAATTTTTAAATAATTCTCTGGCATTTTTTGATTCCTTCTTCAACTTAATATTAGCTATTACAATTTCACCTTGTATCAGGCTATTTTGATTAGTGATTTTAACATAGGTTACGTTTTTGTTCAATTTCATTAAACGTTCTAATTCTTTAGGGTATACATTAATTCCACCTACATTTATCATTTTTTTCTTTAAGCCTTTAAAATAAATATAGTTCTTTTCATCAATAGAACCCATATCTCCGGAATGTAACCATCCATCTATAAGTACCTTTTTTGTTATATGCTCTTTATTAAAATATCCCTTAAATATATTATCTCCCTTTATACAAATTTCACCTGTTTCATTTAACATACACTTATTGTTGTTCTTATCTACTATTTTAATTTCACAACAAGGTAATGCTTTACCAATTGATTCTATTTTAATTTCATCTTCTAAATGACTATGCATAATACATCCGGGAGCAGCTTCGGTTAATCCGTAGCCTTCATGTATTTTTTTCCCGGTCCTGTTAAAAAAATTATTAAATACAAGAGACGGCAGCTTATATCCACCTGAAGATAATTTGTTCATAAACTTAAGATGATGTCCGATATCAGGTATTTTTGACATCAGGTAATAAACTGAAGGTATTGAAACAAAATGAGTTATTTTGTACTTAAATATTTCGTTAATGATTGATTCGAATTTGTACAAATCAATATCAACTATTAGTAATGAGCTATCAGAGTGTGTGGGTACCAAGATTCCTTCTAACAAACCAAATGCATGATGAAAAGGCAGAAGAATACATGAAATACTATTGTCCTCAATAACTTTACAGAACCTCATTATGTTTATTTCAGCGATTAAATTTTTTTTGGTGAGCATTGCCGCTTTTGCATGACCATCCTCTGCATTTGTATAAATCAACGTACAAACGTCGGCTAAGTCAGATTGTATTTCAAATTTTGGATTTGTCTTTCTAAACACTATTTCCTCTTCATAGTCAAAATTTAATGTATTTGAGTTTATAAAAATAATAGCTGCAGGATCAGAATCTGATATTATCTCAATAAGTTCAAAAGTTTTGTATTTAGGATCAATAATCACAGCAATTTTACCTATTTTTAAAATAGCATAATATGCTATTATTGTTTTTATATGATTAAATGTAGCAAGCATTATAAAAGGTGAATCAGAATGTGTATTCTTCTTTAGATATGATGCTAAATGGTCAATTAAGCTGATAATCTTAAATCTGCTATAAGTGTTATTTCTGAAATAGATATCTTGAAACTTTAAGTCACCCAATGACTTTATCATTTTTGAGGATATTAGTATAATTAATTGTTAAATGAAATACGCTGTATTAAGCTTTATTATTTAACTCTATCTCAAGAAGTTCTATGAATTCTTTTGCACTTTTTACATTCATCATGGATAGAGGTAATTCTACAGCAAACTCATTTTCCAAAACTGAGAATAATTCTATAATTTGTACAGAATCTATACGAATCTGGGAATTAATATCACCTTCCGGATTGAAGTTTTTAATTTTTGATCCTGTTATTTTTTCAATATTTTTCTGTAATATATTTTTCAAATTGGAATTCATAATATTTAATAGATTTGTCCCTTGAAACTGTAAGAACTAAATAATCGAGTATTTCCTGAACAGCTTCTTAAGGTAGATTAATAAACAATCCAAGTCTTCCTTTTTGTGATGCAGGGTAATACTAATTCTAAGTCCTGAATCACATTCAGGTACAGCAGGATATAACACTCCGGTAGCAAAATATCCTCCTGCCATTAATTCTTCTAAAATTTTACAGGTTTTATCCTGGTTGCCAATATTAAACATTTGTATAGGAACTTCATATTTTGTTTTCAATGGCAGACCAAGTTCTATACTTTTTCTTCTGTAATATTTAATAAGACACATTAATTCGTTTTGCATAGTAACAAGTTCGTCTGAAAGATGCAGCTTAGCTGAAGCTATTGCTGCACCAAGAATGGGAGGAGAAATAGGCCCTGAATATACCAGACCATGGCCAAGAGAACGAACCAATTCGGCCCATTCTTTATTAGGAAATACTATAGTCACACCACAGCTGCCAAATGACTTGGCTAATGAAGCCGCGACAATCATTTTGGGATGTAAATCATGATCCCCTAAAGCATATCCTGAACCATATTTACCCGTCCATGTTACACCATGAGCATCATCTATAATTGAATAAAATTGCTCTTCTTCATCTAATATTTTCTTTATTTCCTTAAGTGGTGCTAAATCACCCTGCATACTATATACACCATCAGCACAATACCAGATATTTTTATATTTATCTTTTTTTAACCGGTGGATAAGGTATTTCAAATGTTCCATATCATTATGTTTGCACATAACTTCAAAAGTCCCGTTAGCTTTACAAAGCTGACTAGCCATAAACATGCTATTATGTGCAAAAGTATCCAGGATAATTGCATCTTCTTTTTGTATTAGTAAAGGAAATGTAGAACAGTGCCCTAACGTAGTGGTAGGTGCAACAACAATATAACCAGGGTAAATCTGATTTAGTAAATCTTCTAATTGTATATATAATTTTGAAGATACTATGGCACGGGAATAAGCAAACAATGTGCCATACGTTTTTGTTGCCTGTATTGCCCCTTCTTTTAATAGTGGATGTATTTCAAGTCCAAGATAACTACAATTAGCAAAATTAAGGAGCTTTCTGCCATTTATGTCCATTGTACGTCCATTTATCTCCGTATCTTCTGCATATTGATAAAAGCATCCTTTATCCCTTAATTCAACTAATGTGTCAAATAATGGGCTCAATTTATTATCAGTTATATCCATATCATTAAATAATATTTAAAAACTAGTTTCTTTTTTTCTTTATAGTTATCACTCCTGTTTACAATAATTTGCTAAAAGATTACAATTTTAAAAATATATTATTCAGACTATTATTGGCTAAATCAATAATTGACAATAACTCTCTACATAATAGATCTTACTTTTTCCACATAAAAACCTCTTGCTGAAGTATATTATATTGAAGGTAGAGAACTTAAAAGTTTGATATTTAAGATCAATAAAGCAATTAAATAGCTTTCTTTATTTCAATTATATTTTAAGTTAATGAATTTCTTTATATTTTCAAAGTTTCCGTTCAAAAAATATGTGATTTATTATTATATATTACAATCAAACAAATATCATAGTGATTAATAATAATATGATAGGATTATTAATTATTTTTTCGTATATTTTATAAAATATTAATCAGGAGATATAACAGAGCACATCAAAAATAGGTTTTAAGGAATATTGCAGGCATGATTCGTTATTAAATGTAAGATGAACAGATTTCTTATTAGTTCAGCAATTCTTGTATTATATTTTAATATTTCCTTTTCAGCTATAGATACTATCTATGTTAATGGGATTAAGGATGAGATTTCCCTTATTGATAATGTTTATATACTGGAAGATAAATCTGATTCATTAACTATTGAAGAAATCCTCAAAAATGATAAATATCTGAACTTTATCAGGAATGAAAACGAAAAGCTCAATTATGGCTTAACAAATTCCGCTTACTGGCTTAAATTTATATTAAGAAATAAGTCAAATACTAATCAACATTACATTTTAAACATTGCTAATCCGGATATAAATGAAGTTTGTTTTTATGAATATAAAGATTTAAGAACGAGTAAACGAGTTGAGACCGGCGAGATTGAAAACTTAAATACAAGGGAAATTTTACATAGAAATTTCCTGTTTAATCTTGTTCTGGAACCTAATAAAACAGTCACTTATTTTATAAAAGTACATAATGATGGTGAATCAACTTTTGTACCATTAAGAATATTTAAAAATGAATATTTTGAAAGGATTGATTACAGGGATCAGTTTGTAAATGGAATATTTTACGGCATATTATTTTTCATACTATTTTTTAATCTGTATCTGTTTAAATCAATAAAAGATAAGGTCTATTTATATTATTCTCTTCATGTATTATTTATTAGTTTATTTTTATTGTCCAGTGATGGTTATCACATTCATTTTAACTCATTAACCTGGGCTGTATTAATTAAGCAATTATTTCCCGGATTATGTGCATTTTATTTAATTGCTTTTTCTCAAACTTTTTTAGAATCAGCTGTAAAATGGCCAATTCTTAATAAAATATTTAATATTCTTAAGTATTCATCAGCATTATTTGTGATATTATTTTTATTACATTCAAAATTCTTTATACTTACAATAGTAGGAGTTCCTGCGATTATAGTATTAACCTTAGTGCTGATAGTTATAACATCAATTATTTCATTCAATAGACATTATATGCCTTCAATTTTCTTCCTTAGCGCATTTATATTCATGATATTGGGAGCTTTGATATACGGATTAAGGGAAGTTGGAATTCTGGCTTCTAATTTTAACACTGAAAATGCTGTAAGAATTGGACTTTCGTGTGAAAGCATTTTACTAACATTAGCTGTTCTTGAACGATTCAGAATAAATCAGGAAAATGCAAAAATTACTATTGAAAAAAACTATGAAAAGATACAGCATCAAAAAAATCAGTTGATAAAAGTAAATATTGAACTTGAAAAGCTTTCATTAGTTGCCAGTGAGACCGATAATAGTGTAGCAATATACGATGATAAAGGTAATATAGAATGGTGCAACGCAGGATTTGAAAGGTTATATGATTTTACATATCATGAATTGCTGGATGCCGGGCAATGTAATATTAGAGAAATAATTAATTATGCAAATATTAAAAAATTAGTAGATTATTCACTTGAAAATAAACAATCGGTTGTTTTTGAAAACAAGATAAAAACAAAGAAAAAAAGAGAAATATGGTTGCAGACAACCCTTACTCCATATATTGCTGAACAAGGAAAACTGAATAAGTTAATTGCTATCGATACTGATATTTCTGAACTTAAGTTATATGAAAGAAATTTGACTATATCTAAAGATAAAGCTGAAGAATCTGACAGGCTCAAAACGGCATTCCTTGCTAATATGTCACATGAAATTCGTACTCCTTTAAATGGGATTCTGGGTTTTGGCAATTTATTAAAAAGAGAAAATTTATCAGACGATAAAAGAAACAGATACCTTGAAATTATGGATAAGAATGGGCAGCAATTGTTAAAACTTGTTGATGATATCCTTGATATATCACTAATTGAATCAAATCAACTTAAAACTCACATAGTGGAATTCGACTTAAATAAAATTATCAATGAAACATATGAATATTTTCAATTACATAAAAGGAACATAAATAAAGATTGTATTGAAATTCACATTAAAAAGTCATTTAAAGAAAACGATGATAAGATGCGAAGTGATCCTACACGCTTAAAGCAGGTTCTTACCAATTTGGTTGATAATGCCTTAAAATTTACAGACAGAGGATATATAAATTTTGGCTATGGAAAAGTAAATTCGCATTTGAAATTTTTTGTTGAAGATAGCGGTTCAGGCATAAGTGATGATAAAAAGAAAACGTTATTTAAAAGGTTTACCCAGGGTGAAGAGATTTTAAAAAGAAAACATGGCGGGGCAGGATTGGGATTATCAATTTCTAAAGGAATTGTTGAATTGTTAGGCGGAAAAATTTGGTTTGATGATGATTATAAAAAAGGTTCGCGCTTCTATTTCACTTTACCACTCGAAAATGTTTAGTCCTTATAACATATGAATTAGGTTGCAGGCAGATAAAAAAGTAAGTCGTCTCGCATGCGGCGAGACGAACTAAGGCCCGTCCTGGATGGAGGGGCCTGCAGGCAGACAGGTATCCGAAAGAACAAAGCTGCTATTTCACAGGGTTTACTCTTTCATTACCCGAAGGCAGAAATGACATCTTATATAGTATATTCTTTTTCACCAGATCTTCAGAAAAATAATCTTCATGATATTCACCGTTTATATACATTTCAGTCTGGTCACAATAATGATCGCTTGAAGGAATCCCGGAATTACCTGTAGGTATAATTGTAAGTGAGTTATCCCAGTTATACAATGTATAAATATGCCTGTGTGATGCCCCGTGATTAACTTCAGAAGGATTTCCCAATGGATAGCTGAAAGGCGAGACTGTGTGAAAACTTCCACCAACCCTGTAAGGGCCCCTGTTAAGCCTGAATATTTTGTTTATTATTTTCACTTTAGCCAGTGGATGCTTAAAAGTTATTTGATGAATATTGCCCCATTTCCATGATTCAATATCATCCCCGATTTTTTGCTGCAGGTATGAAACAGCTTCTTTATAACTCGCTTTCGCAATATCATCAAAAGATTCAGTTTTGTCTGCAGTATTTATATCGTCTAACCATTCTGATTTCTTACTGTCTGCAATTCTGTCAAGTGCGATTCTCCAAATTTTATATGCCTTTAGAAACTTGTTAGAAAACTCATTTTCCAGCTCATCAGAGAAGATATTCTTAATAAGTATTTCGTAATATGTTTCAAATATTGTAGCAGCGATGTTTTCTTTGTCATATGAGCAATCCCAGTTTTTCAATAATGCAAATACTTTTTCTTCCAATTCCGATTTTTTACTGTTGTTATTTAATGCATCAAGAAGCAGAGATAAATGCTTTTCAGCGAGTTTGGATTTTTGATCAAGCTGCAACATTTTGAAATCTTCTATGAAAAATTCTTCCTTATTTAAGAGAACTTCATTTATCCTGTCTATGCGGTGAGGCAATGAGAACCAAGTGCCAATATGATAAGTATATATATCGTTTACTGTCTTATTATTTGCTGAAGCTACAAATGCGCTTTCGGGATTAATACTATGAGGTAATTCATCAAAAGGCACCATTCCATTCCATTCATACTGATTTGTCCAGCCAGGCAATAAGGGATATAAACCTGTTCTTTCCCGTATGGGTACTCCGGCACCACAATACATGCCAATATTACCATCTACATCAGCATAAACAATATTCTGGCTTACTGATCTGAATGTTTGCAGAGCATTCTTAAATTCTTCCCAGTTAGATGCACGGTTCAGTAAATATATTGTACTCATCTCATTACTGGGCTCGTCACCCACCCAGTGCATGGTTATAACTTTATCATTGATTCCTTTAAATTCTGAAATGACAGGGCCGTGATGTGTAAAACGAATTTCTCTTTCAATTTCTTCACCTTTTTTTGTCTTTATTATCTCTTTTTTAATAATTATATCTTTCCATTCACTATTAAATTCATATTTATTTGAATCTTCGGGATTAATTTTTTCTATATAGAAATCAAGATTATCAACATTAACGTTAGTCATTCCCCATGCAATATGTTCATTATGGCCACAAACAATAAGCGGAGAACCAGGTAATAATAATCCGGTTACGTTTAATTCATTCTCCACTATATGATGCATTTGATACCATATACCCGGAATATTAAATCCCAGGTGCATATCATTTGCTAATAAAGGTTTTCCTGAATGGCTTTTATCTCCTGATACAGCCCAGTTGTTACTTGCATTAAAGATATCCGCTCCTAATTTTTCCAGTTGGGCGGTCATTAAATACAATTTTGATTTTATTTCCGATGTTGCTGATATTGATTCATATTCCGGATAAATTACTGATTTACATTTTGAATAATCCGGTATTAGTTCGGCATACCTCGCCGAATCAACAACCTTCCTGATATCCTCAAGTATAAGTTCATTCCAGCCGGCTTTTAAATCCCACGCCATATACCCAACTAAGTTTATAGTATGTAATGGTTCCCATAGATCAGGTTTATAACCTAACAATTTAAATTCAAATGGCAGTCTTTTTAAATTTGATTTTATATACTGGTTTACTCCTTCACAAAAAGCCTCAACTGAGGCTAAATGCTTTTCATCCATTTCACTAAGAATTTTTTTTGATTTTTCTGAAAATCTAAGGGCTCTTAACAATAAATCGGTTTCAACAAAATCTTCTCCGAAAATTTCTGATATTCTTCCCAGTGTTACTCTTCTTAACAAATCCATCTGCCAAAGCCGATCCTGGGCTAGTAAATAACCCACTGCAAGATATAAATCATTCTCTGTTTTAGCATAGATATGCGGAACAGCATATTTATCACGATACACCTCTACTTCATTCTTTAAACCGGCCAACACTATATTTTTGTTATAATCAGGCAGGCTCTTCTTTGACATATTTCTAATTAGAGCACAGCCAGCCATAACAATCAAAAGGATAATTGTAAACAGAATAAGGGATATTTTTTTTATTACTTTCATAATACGTATTTTTATATGAGCTTTTTAATAATTAACGATTACAAAGAACGATTGATTTTAAAGCAAGTTAAATTCCATTTTCCGCATTAGCAAATTTTTTATATAATTTAGAACGATAATTTTAATACATAAGTAATTATGGAAAACAAATTTTATCTGATTTTAATTATTTCTTTGTTTTTTTATTACTCCGGAGCCTGTCAGAATTCTCCGGATGAATCGCCGTCAGGCGTTAAGGAGAAAATTAAAAAAGGCTGGACATTTGGTGCCGTGCCTGCAATTGCTTATGATTCGGATATTGGACTTAAATACGGGGGAGTTGCAAATTTCTACAATTTTGGTGATGGCAGCACATACCCTAAATATAAACATTCCGTTTACATGGAATGGTCAAGAACAACCAAAGGTAGTGGTATTAACCAGCTTATCTATGACTCGGAATATCTGATACCAAATTTAAGGATTACTGCAGAAGCGAGCTTGTTGACTGAAAAGGCTCTTGACTTTTATGGTTTTAACGGATATAAATCATATTACGATAAGATTTATGAAGAAACAGATGATTCTGAGTATATAACCAGAATGTTTTACAGGTTAGACAGGAAACTCACAAGATTGAAAACAGAGTTTCAGGGAAGGTTAGTTGGAAAGGAGTTCAGATGGTTTGCAGGTTTTGCATATTATGGTAATAAAATTGGCACTGTCGATATAGACAATTTAAATAGAGGTAAAAAGGAAAAGGACTTATTACCTGACACTGTTACTCTTTATGATAATTATGTAGAATGGGGAATTATCCCGGAGGAACAGAAAGAAGGAGGTAATACAGGATTGCTTAAATTGGGACTGATTTATGATACAAGAGATAATGAGCCAAATCCGATGTCAGGGATATGGACTGAATTGCAATTTCTTATTGCCCCTGGTTTCCTGAGTGATAATGATTTCTCATATTCAAAGATTGCAGTTACTCATCGTCAATATTTTACGATGATTAAAAACAAGCTGTCATTTGTTTACAGAATAGGTTACCAGGGTAAGATTGCCGGTGAAATGCCGTTTTATATGCTGCCTTTTGTTTTTAACAGCGCTCCTTCAATAACCCGTGATGGTCTTGGAGGCGCAAAAACACTCAGAGGAGTTTTAAGAAACAGGATTGTGGGTGAAGATTTTATATATGGCAACCTTGAATTCAGATGGAAATTTCTTAGAACAATACTTCTGAATCAGAATATTTATATTGCACTTAATACTTTTATCGATTTTGGTATGATTACCGGCAAATACAAATTCGATAAATCAGATGTCCCCTCTTCTGCACTTCACTTATTTTCTGACGATAAAGAAAAACTACACCATTGTTACGGTGCTGGTTTAAACTTTGTATTAAATGAAAACTTTGTTGTTGCTGTTAACTATGGTTTAGCTATAGATGAAAGGGACGGCGATGATGGTTTATATATAGGATTAAACTTCTTGTTTTAGTTTCAAATATTTATGCCCGCAAGATTTAAAAAGGACATTCAATATTATAAATTCTGCCTGTACGGATTTTTAAAGAATCAAAGATTCTTTGATCCTTTCTTAATGTTATTTTTCCTTGAAAAAAACCTTTCATATATACAAATTGGCACTTTATATTCCATTAGAATGATTATCCGTGCAATCCTGGAGATCCCCAGTGGAATTATTGCAGATGCATTAGGAAGGCGCAGGACAATGATATTTTCATATATATTTTATATTTTGTCATTTGTAATATATTATATATCGAAAAATTATTTCATTTTATTTGTTGCCACTTTCATATTCGCTATTGGCGATGCATTCAGAACGGGTACACATAAAGCAATGATATTTGAATATCTTAAAATTAAAAACTGGGGTAATCAAAAAGTATATTATTACGGGCATACACGTTCATGGTCCCAGGCAGGAGCCGCAATATCATCATTAATTGCCGCAGCTATTGTGTTTTACGGAGGAAGATATACCGATGTATTTCTATATACTTTAATTCCCTATGGTATCGGACTGGTGCTACTTTCTTCTTATCCTAAATCTCTCGAAGGTTCAGAGGCAGTAAAGTCGAAACAGTCAAAAATCAAATCTTTAAAAGCAGTTTTTAAAGAAATGGTTTCAGCATTCAGCAACATTAAATCATTTAAAGTAATTATTAACCTGTCATCATATAGCGGTTATTTTATGGCTATTAAGGATTATCTGCAACCTGTACTGCAAATATTTGTTACTGCACTTCCTGTTTTACTATTTCTTGAACAGAAGGAGAGAGAAGCCACTGTTATAGGTGCTGTATATTTTGTACTCTATTTTATTTCGTCTGGAGCCTCAAGATATTCAGGTAAATCAGCAGAAAAATTTGTTGATCTTTTAAAACCTCTTAATCTTACATTAATAATCGGATTAATAATTGGAATTGTATCCGGAATTTTTTACAAATTCAATATTATTATTATTACTATAGTATTATTTGCAGGTATCCATATTGTTGATAACCTGAGAAGGCCTATGGCAGTGGCTTATGCATCGGAAAAATTTAATGAAAAAATTCTGTCATCAGTACTTTCAGTGGAATCACAGGCAAAATCTTTAATTGCGGCTGTATTTGCTATTTTGCTGGGCTTTTTTGCTGACTTCCTGGGGATTGAATTTGGTTTTATAATAGCAAGTTTGATTTTATTGTCTACTACTCCAATATATTTGTTAAGAGAGAAATAAGAAATAAAGTTTAAGTATAATGCAGGACCTGTTTAATTCAGTATCTTATTAATTTTAACATTATAAATAGTACTTTTGTCGGATTATTGAAAATATTTGGAATAAATGGAAAATAATAAACCTTCAATACCAAAAGGAACAAGAGATTTCTCGCCCGCTGAGATGGTAAGAAGAAATTTTATATTTAATACAATCAGGGAGGTATTTGAGAGATACGGTTATGTTCCCATTGAAACACCTGCAATGGAAAACCTTACTACTTTGCTTGGTAAGTATGGTGAAGAAGGTGACAAATTATTATATAAGGTATTAAATTCAGGCAACTATCTTTCGGTTATTAGTGATGATGAGTTGAAGGACACTGATCCCGGAAAGTTATCGTTGAAAATCTGCGGAAAGGGATTAAGATATGACTTGACCGTACCATTTGCCCGCTATATAGTCCAAAACAGAAATGAGATCACTTTTCCCTTTAAGCGTTATCAGATTCAACCGGTATGGCGTGCAGATCGACCTCAAAAGGGAAGATACCGTGAATTTTATCAGTGTGATGCTGATGTTATAGGAAGTAACTCCTTGCTTAATGAAGTTGAGCTTATACAGCTTATGGATGAAGCGATGACTAAACTAAAGATTAATAGTAAAATCAGAATTAATAACCGGAAAATACTGGCAGGATTGGCAGACGCAATAGGGGAGCCTGATAGAATTACGGAAATCACTGTTGCTATTGATAAAATGGAAAAATTAGGTATTGATGGAGTAAATAAGGAGCTCAAGGAAAAAGGTTTGAAAAAATCTGCTATTGACAAAATGCAGAATATTATTTCTTTTACAGGGGAGAACGCCAGGAAAATTTCAGAATTAAAAAAAGTGCTTAATAAATCAAATATCGGTATTATTGGAGTAGAAGAAACGGAAAGTGTTTTAGGCTACCTGGAGAATATAAAGTTGTCGTCAGAACTTATTTTTGATTTATCCCTTGCCCGCGGACTTGATTATTATACAGGCATTATCCTTGAAGTTAATGCCAAAGATATACAGATAGGCAGTATATGTGGCGGTGGAAGATATGATGATCTTACGGGCATATTTGGAGTATCGGAAATTTCAGGAATTGGAATATCTTTTGGAGCTGAGAGAATTTATGATGTAATGTATAAACTGGATTTATTTCCCAAAGATTATGGTTGTACTGTGAAAATAATGTTCGTAAACTTCGGAGGCAAGGAAGAAAAAGTATGTCTTAACTTATTATCTGAAATTCGTTCAAAGGGTATTCCTGCAGAATTATATCCTGAAGCTGCAAAGCTTAAAAAGCAAATGTCTTATGCAAATAATAAAAATATACCCTTTGTAGCTATAGTTGGTGATTCTGAAATGAAAGAAAATAAGGTTACTGTAAAAAACATGGAAACCGGGAAGCAGGGAAAAATGATTCTGAATGAATTAGTTACTAAATTGAAGAAGACTTGAAATTCATAAATAATAATAATAACTTTAATAATCATAAACAATTTTTTGTTAAGTTTGTTGCTAGTATAGTATATTAAACACTTTAGTGATTTTATTTCAAAATGGATAAACGATCATTTATTAAGACCGGCATTGTGGGGATAGGTGGATTAATAGCTGCTCCGTTAATTGCAAATGCAAGGATAACAAGATACTTGAGCTCAGACAAGCCTGCCAAATTCGAATTGCCTGATTTACCTTATTCTTATGATGCACTTGAACCTCATATTGATACCCAGACTTTGACAATTCATCATTCCATGCATCATGCAGGTTACACAAAGAGATTTAATGCGGCTGTAAAGGAAGCCGGTATAACAGGGAAAAATGTAAGTGAAATTCTGAAGGAAGTTTCAAAATATCCTGTTGCTGTAAGAAATAACGGGGGAGGATATTTAAACCACAAGATGTATTGGAAAGTTATGTCTCCCAAAGGAGGAGGTAAACCTACAGGCGAACTGCTGGAAGCAATTAATAATAGTTTTGATTCATTTGAGAATTTTAAAAATGAGTTTACTGCTGCTGCTAAATCAAAATTTGGTTCAGGGTGGGCATGGCTGATTGTTGCAGATGGTGTGCTAAAAGTTACCTCAACCGCGAATCAGGATAATCCTATTATGGATGTAGCCGAAGTAAAAGGATTTCCCATTCTTTGTATTGATGTCTGGGAACATGCTTACTATCTGAAATATAAAAACCGAAGGGCAGATTATATTGAAGCATTCTGGAATGTTATCAACTGGGAAACTGTTGCCTTCAAATTCAACAAAGCAACATCATGAAATTTTTCCGGTTGAAATACTGAAAATTCTAAGCCGCAATTAATAATATTCATATTCATATTTGGTTAATACTTTAAATTTGGTGCTGGGATAATTAGTAATAACTTCAGTGCATATTCCTTTACCGTTATAAGTGTAATTCCTCTGGTTGAATTCTTCATTGGATTTACGTCTCCATTTCATTTCAATTAACTTTCCATTGTTGTCATATTTAAAATTTTTCTTGGAAAATCTCCCGGCATTTAAATTTTCTTCGTCAATATTAATAAGTCCTCCCTTTTCATTATACAAATAAGTTAATTTATAGTAAAACTTATCTAACCTGTATTTTACTTCACTAATGATTTTTGATTGATTATTATAAACTAACAATTTTTTTTCCATAGGCTTTTTGTTTGCATCCAGAAGTATTTCTTCTGACAAATTACCATTACCATTGTATTTTAATGTAATATAGGAGGTAGCAATACCTGATGAATTATAAACTTCAACATTAGTAATATTATCATTTTGGTTGAAATATCTTTTCTCATTTAACTGGTTATCAATATAATAGTGAATCTCTGAAAGTTTCCCATTTGCATCATATTTATAAGTATTCTTAAATTTCTCACTACCATTAAATCCGTTTTCTAATATTAAATCTCCGGAGTTATTGTATTTGGAGATTTTCTGGTAAGCTATATTTTTTTTCCCACCTTTATGTTTTATGTAATAAATTCTGTTCCCTGAGTTGTCATATGAATATTCTTCAAAAGTGAGAGTGTCCTTTAATTTGTAAGTAACAAATTCCACTACATCCCCATTCGAATTGTATTTTGTATATGATGTCTTTATGCCTTTTGGGGAAGGCTTGTTGTTAATATAATTATAATCCAGGTTTGTCTGGGATTTTATTTTTTGCTGAATAATAGTATTTTTATAACTGGTTTCAAATATTGGCTGAGAAAAGCCCAACTGTATGAAAATTATTGTTATTGAAACACTGGAAATGATTTTCATAATCTGATATTTTTGTATGTTCCTCAATTAGTAGTTACTGAATTTAAAATTAATCGAAATTAATAATTTGTTCGATATAATATGTTATAGTATTTTATTTAATGATCGCTAACCTCCTTAATATTATCTTCTGTTTCATATTCTTCCTCTTCATCATCCCATTCATGTTTAACAGTTTGCGGGCCTTCTTTTTTGTATATAATTGAAAGTAATAATCCTGTGATACCTCCAAGAAGATGAGATTCCCATGAAATTCCAAGTTTATAAGGAAAAATACCCCAAACCATGCTTCCATAAAGAAAAGTAGTAAGAAGCGAGATTGCCAGAAGGTTAATATTTTGCCTTATTATACCGCTAAAAAATATAAATGATCCAAAACCGTAAATTAAGCTACTCGCGCCAATGTGATATGCCGGTCTGGCGAATAACCAAACAGCAATGCCGGTAATGAAGTAGGTAATAAAAAACACCCTGTATGCAACTTTATTATAAAAATAAAATACAGCCAGGGAAAGAAAAAATAAAGGTATTGAATTATCAATAATATGATTTAAATTTCCATGTATTAAAGGGGAGGTTATTATACCGATTAATCCAACAAGCCTCCTTGGATATATACCATAATAAAATAAATCAAGTTTGTCAACAATTTCAATTATTTTAACCATCCATATAAGAATGAAGAAAAATAAAGGAAATACCAGGCTGTAGAAGAATCTTTTTTTTTCAATATTATTTTCATATTTGCTACTTATTAATTTCATAAATCTTATTTGATTGTAATTTCCGGGTTAACTTTCTTTTCTGTTATACTCTTCATGTTGTCTTGAAAACATATGAATTTAACTACTTGTTTTATTTGTTGTTAATCTTTGGTATTACTGTTTATCATTAAGTTAAAAAAGCTGTATTATAAACATTGACTTTTTGATTTATTATAATTAATAATGTTTATATTGCTACATAAATTAATCCAGACCAATATAATTATAAATGTATTAATTAATCATATAAATAGAATATTTAGACAAGTTATATTTAATGATTTGTCAATTCTATTTATAAATTCAGATTAATACTTTTGGATTTATTTCTTATACTTTTTAAGTTTATAGTAAATATTGATTATTATTTTGTTACTAACCCATAAATTTAGAATAAAATGAAAATGTTAAACTCTTTAGCAGTGTTTATTACACTCAATAATCTCTTTTCAGTTAGAAAGCAATTATTTCTTATTCTCTTTATTTTTAATCTAACACTTGTTTATTGTCAAAAAGATGATAATGAGAAAGGTGTCCCGGCTCAATTTAAAATTGAGATTAAAGACGGTGAAGTTGTTAATGTTGAGAAATTACTTAACAACAACAGCATTGAAGTCAATGAAAGTATGGAATCAGGGAAAAGTCAGAAATTTGATATAAGGTTGGCGGAGAGGAAATATAATTCAAAAAGGGCAGTAAAAGCCACACTGGTAGATCTAACTGTGAGCCAGGTAAGTGTAATTGATGCAGAAGGACCTAATATATCATACACTTTTTCAGTTTCTAATATTGGCTCGGAGGATGCCACAAACTTTTATAATGATTTATATTTATCGACAGATGTAATATTATCCATAGATGACTATTTAATTGGTTGGTATTGGGAAACCAGTATACCTGCAGGTACTACAACTGATTACCCGGAAATGAATACTAATGTTTCAACAGTATCTGACGGCAGTTATTATTTTGGAGTGTTTGCAGACGGATTAAATCAAATTGAGGAAATTAATGAGGCAAATAATTTTGGCTACGATGACTCACCTATGGTAAATATTATTGTTCCGGATTGTGATTTAACGGTAAGTAATGTAAATGTGATTGATGCAACAGGTCCTGATATCAGCTTTGAATATCAACTATCCAATACAGGAAGTGAAGCTACATCAGGAAATATATTTGATAATGAGATATATTTATCACTAGATACAGAAATTTC
>CBFCXR010000040.1:0-15682 GCA_965602045.1 uncultured Bacteroidales bacterium
AATGTTTTAAAAAGCGACAGGGCAATAAAAGTAAGCATAAGGATTATAGAAATATTTGTAAGGATACGTGAAATGCTACTTACCCATAAAAATATACTGCAAAAGCTGGAAGAAATAGAAAGAATATATGCTGATCACGACCAAAAAATAATGCTAATCTTTGAATACTTAAAACAGCTGGAAAAAACCAAGCAAGAAGAACTGAACTTCAAGAACCGCAAAAAGATAGGATATAAATCCCCCTAACCCCCTTAAAAGGGGTAATCTTATTGGATTCAGACAATGAAATATGAAGAAATAACAGAAAAGATAATTGGCCTGTTAATAAATTTTGGCAAAAGAAGTCTGGAATTTAAAAGACTGCACAACAAAAAATTTAAATTGAGGTAATCCAATAATCCTAAAAATCATGGTTTATATTTGTATTAATTATTAATAAAAAGTTCAAACCAAATATTTATATTATGGCAAAAGTATTGGGAATAGGAAATGCATTAGTTGATATTCTTATTAAGCTAAAGGATGATACGCTGCTGAGCAGTTTTTCCTTACCAAAGGGAAGCATGCAATTAGTAGATAAGGATTTTGCAAGAAAACTGGAAAAGGCGGCAGATGAATTAGATAAACAGCAGGCATCAGGAGGATCGGCAGCCAACACTATACACGGACTTGCGCAATTGGGTATTAAAACAGGATTTATAGGAAAAGTTGGCAGTGATACTTTAGGGAATTTTTTCAGAGAAGACATGGAAAAATCCGGGATAAATCCCATATTGTTTCATGGGCAGTCTGACACAGGAAGAGCTGTTACATTAATAAGCCCGGATTCGGAACGTACATTTGCCGTTTATCTTGGTGCAGCACTTGAACAAACATCAGATGAGATTAATAGCGCCCTCTTTGAAGGATATCAATATTTGCATATTGAAGGATATTTGGTACAAAACCATGAATTAATTGAAACAGCTCTTAAGCTGGCAAAGCAAAATAATCTGATGGTGTCCCTGGATTTGGCAAGTTATAACGTTGTTGAGGATAATTGTGATTTTTTGAAGGCTTGTGTCGCCGGCTATGTCGATATTATATTTGCTAATGAAGAAGAAGCAAAGGCATTTACAGGGAAAGAACCTGAAGAAGCCCTGGTTGATCTTGCTGATATAACTGAAATTGCAGTAGTAAAAATCGGAGAAAAGGGCTCCCTGATTATGAAGAATAATGAATTTTATAAAGTTGGCATTGTAAAAGCCAATTGTATTGATACTACCGGGGCAGGCGATTTATATGCTGCAGGATTTTTATACGGATTAATAAATGATTTGCCTCCGGGAGAAAGTGGTGAAATTGGGGCTCTTCTGTCAGGGAAAGTAATTGAAAATATTGGGGCCAAGATAAACAGAAATACATGGAATGAAATAAAAAACAACTTGTGACAGATATTTATTTTTTATGTTTCTTTACCAAATCCAGAAACTGATCAAACAGAAATTCCGTATCGGTTGGGCCACCTGAAGCTTCAGGATGAAATTGCGATGAAAAAAACGGCTTTGATTTGTGTTTCATCCCTTCATTTGTACCATCGTTAAGGTTTATAAATAATGGAATCCAATCATCAGGTAATGTTTTGTTGTTAATTGCGAAGCCATGATTCTGTGAGGTAATATATGCTTTATTCGTTCCGGTTTGAATAACAGGTTGATTATGACTTCGATGGCCGTATTTCAGTTTATACGAATCAGCGCCGGCTGCTAATGCCATCAGTTGGTTTCCCAGGCATATACCATAAACAGGGATTTCCTTTTCATAAACCTCTCTAATACTCTCAATAGTCTTTTTACAAATTTTAGGATCACCCGGGCCATTTGAAATAAATAATCCGTCAAATTTTTCTTCTGAAATGTCCCAGTCCCACGGAACAAGTATTACAGTTGTGTCCCGCTTTAATAAGTTCCGTATAATATTATATTTTACTCCGCAATCTATTAGCAGGATTTTATATTTCCCTTTTCCAAAGATCTTTTTTTCTTTAATGCTAACCTGGTCCACCAGGTTATCTTTATTGGGATCATAATAGTCAATATTATCTCCGTTAAAAATAATCTTACCTAACATCGTTCCGTGCTCTCTGAGAATCTTTGTTAATTGCCTTGTATCGACACCACATATGCCGGGTACTTTATATTCTTTGAGCCAGTCTCCCAGACTTTTATCTGCATTCCAGTGGCTGTATTCTTTAGTATAATCAGATATTATTAAGCCTGATATATGCATAGCATATGATTCAAAAAACTTGTACATATCATCTGCCTTCTCTCCGGAAGGAACACCATAATTACCAATAATAGGATATGTAAGCACCAGGACCTGGCCTTTATATGAAGGATCTGTCATGCTTTCAGGATACCCGGTCATTGCAGTGTTAAATACTATTTCACCGGAAACAGATTTTTCATATCCGAATGAAGTTCCATGAAATTCGGTGGAATCTTCCAATATTAACTTTACTTCTTTTTCTTCAGTCATATGAATAAAAAATATTTACTTTAAATCCCTTTGCCTGATTAATGCATTTATTATTTCCTCAGTTTGTTCAGGGCCAATCTTTTTTGCTACTATTGTTTTGTTTTTATCTAATATAAATATCTGGGGAGTTACTGATATGTCATATTTAACTTTAAAATCGTAAGAATAAGGATTCCATGCATTTATCCAGTCATATAACTTATATTTATTAACAAAGTTAATCCACTTGATTTTTCCTTCCTCTCCGAATAATGTACTTACTGATAACACTTTTGTATTTTTATCCTTTAGTTTCGTTTGAAAAATTTCATGCATTTTGGGTACGATTTTTTTGCAATGTCCGCAGTCTGCTTCCCAGAACATCAGAACAATAAAATCCGATTCAGTTTTATAAAGGCTAATTGGTTTGCCAACATGTGGAAATCTTTTTAGAGCCGTATCATTTTCAGCTTTAATAAAATGCTCTGACGGAACATGAATTAGTTCTATATCCGGTGCAGGTTTACCTATTAAAAGCGGTCTTTGCTTTTCTACTCTTTCTTTCAAACCTTCAATGAACTTTGGATCACTCCACCATGAGTCAGATAAGTAATATTTATCAGCAATATGAATCTGAACTGCATCCATGCCCATAATATTAAGTTTACCATAATAATTAAATAAAGTGATGAGCATATATCTGAACAAATTTGAGTCTACTTTTGATTTTTCTAATAGCATATCTACTTCGGGAATAATAGAATCAGGTATTTGAGGAATTACATTTTTGATGTAGTTCATAATTTTTTCTTCATATATCGGAGTTTTTAGTAAACGTGCATCCGAAATATCAAAATTATCAAAATAATGATTTCTGAAATAATAGTATTGCCAGGTTGAATCAACAATATTTCCGGCATTGTCTTTTGGCGGCTCAGGCATTTCTATGTCGAGTGTGGCTTTTAAGAAGGTTGAAACAAATAAGCCGGGATTCTCTTCGACTATCTTGTTTATGTAAGCGATTCTGTTTTCATTTATTTCTTTTAACCGGTCCTTATAGGATTGCTTTTCCTCGTTATTATCAGTTTCTTTCAGCTTTTTTTGCAGGTCATTTGCATTTACCTGAATAGATTTCATATACTTCTGGAATTTGTTGAATACCAGATTTTCATCGGAACCTTTGATAATCATATTCTCTATAAAATCAACAGTGTCCGTTTCAATATAAAATTTCTGGTTATCACCTATTAAGATCTCAAAATACTTTGTGCTTGGCAGAAAAACAATGTACATCCCTCCGTCCAGCTTTTTTCCCCCTTTGAAGATTCCTACTCCTTTTTTATTTAACCAGGCTGTATCATGAGGGTACATCGACTTATTCAAATAATGGCCGAGAATGATAGTAGTATCACTAAGATCATTTATTTTAACTTCTAATTTATATCCTTGTGTATTAGCAATTAAGAATAGGTTGATAACTATGCAAAGTGACAAACTATATTTAAGTAATTTATTCATAGTAATTATAGCTAAAATAGTAAGATAGTAATATTAACATGATATGTAATTGTAAAAGCCCAAAATTAGAGATAAATGAATAATTAAAAAATATAATAATCATGTGAAACAGATATTTTATAATTACAGCATTGTGAAACAGCTTAATCTGATAACACAGGAAATTATTATTTGCTTAATTTTTATAATTTAGCCGAATTGAATAATTAACAAATAGTTGTTTAATTCATTCATAATAATTTAAATTTTCGTTTCATTTTAATCTTATATTTTTATGATGCAATAAATTTAATGATTATGTACTCATTTGAATACTGTCAGGATCTAATAAATAAAGAGCTTGAGAATATTGATCTTAAAGGATCTCCATTTAACTTATATGAACCGATTCGTTATATTCTGTCTGTTGGAGGTAAACGAATACGTCCGTCTTTAACTCTGATGGGGTGTAACTTGTTTTCTGATAATATTAACGATGCAATAAAACCTGCTATTGCAGTAGAGATTTTTCACAATTTCACTTTAATGCATGATGATATTATGGATAAAGCGGATACCAGGCGTAATCACGCTACTATTCATAAAAAATGGAATGAAAATATTGCTATTCTTTCCGGGGATGCTATGTTAATTAAGTCGTACGAATATTTATCAGCATGCCAGGATAATATTATTAAGAAAATACTTGCGCTATTTAATAAAACGGCTCTGAAAGTATGTGAAGGACAACAATATGATATGAATTTTGAAAGTAAAAACAATGTTTCAATTGAGGAGTATTTAAGAATGATTGAACTCAAAACTGCTGTACTGCTTGCTACATCATCAAAAATCGGAGCATTAACCGGACAGGCCTCAGCAGATGATGCGGAGTTACTTTATGAATTCGGCAGGTATACCGGTATTGCTTTTCAATTGCAGGATGATTTACTTGATGTCTATGCCAGGCCGGAGGTCTTTGGTAAAGCAGTTGGGGCGGATATTGTGGCAAATAAAAAGACATATCTTCTTGTTTCTGCTCTGAATTGTAAAGACAAAAATCTAATATCAGAATTGATCAGCTGGATTGAAAAGAAAGAGTTTGATAAAGAAAAAAAAATAAAAAAAGTAACTGAAATTTTTAACAGACTTGGTTTAAAAGACACGACAAAAGCGAAAATTTCAGATTACATGAACAAGGGATTCAACTCTCTTGAAAAAATTTCTGTTTCTGATAACAGGAAGACTAACCTCAGGGAACTGGTGCAAAGAATGATATCACGGGTAAAATAAATATTACTGCGAACGGTTCATTTTATCTGAATAATTTTGGTAATAGCCATTGAACATTTCTTCCAGCTTTTGTGCTAACTCATTTTGCTTATAAGTCCGACTGAGAATCAGCAGGTTTTTTAATATCTGAAGATTTATCCGTATTTCAGGACTAATGGTTGATATAAACTCATTTGTTTGATCGAAATAATAATTTAAATTATCATCACATATTTGTGCATTCTTTTCAGCCAGCAAATTGGCTTTTTCAAATGCCCTGCATTTATAATAACTTTCAATAATCGGTGGCATAAACATATTATATGGAATGTTTTTATGTGGAGTAAGTTCAATGCATTTATCGAGCACCACGACAGCTCTTTCAATATTATTCTCTTTTATGTATTCGTTAGCAAGACGGTTAAATCTATGTCTTAGTCGTAAAAAATGCAATGTTTTAACATGGAAATTATCAAGGTATACGTCAGGATCATTCATACCTCCCCACTTAAATTTATTCATCAGATTATCATACATTATTTCAGTATCGATTCTTCCCGGGCTGTATCTGTCAGTAACGGTCTTTATTGGTACCAGGCGATAAGCAAATCCTTCAAGCTGTAAATAGTCTTTTAATCCGATCAAACCTTCATGTCCTGTAGCAAGAAAATATATCGGCCGTTCCCAGTTATTATTTGCCAGGATGTCTAATACAATTAACTCGCTTTTGCCTAAATATCTTGCATTAATCGTCCAATCAACAGGGGAGACTATTTTATCAGCATCTGCAGGCTTAACAGTGCCATTTGAAATTACTTTTGCTGAATCAACAGGCAATCTGAATTTATGCGTTGGAATATAATCGTATCTTATTCCCGATTGTGTTTCAAGTTTTGTTTGTATGTTGTCGCTTCCCACAAACTGCATAATTCTTTTTATATCAACATATTCATCAATCTTGTTATTGAGATAGACTACATCGCGGGTACCCATCTTGTACTGATTGTAAGTAAGAGAAAAAGGAAGTGGGTCCGATTCGTATGCTTTTAATTTCATCTGTTTAATATACCAGTCCATATTCAAAAGCATCAGGTTTACTATCCTTACATCCGTTCTTATCCCTTCTACTTCCTGGGCATACCATAAAGGAAAAGTATCATTATCTCCATTTGTAAATAATATTGCATTTGGAGCGCAGGTATTAAGACAATCATAAGCGATATCCCTGGTAGTATATCTTTTTGATCGATCATGATCATCCCAGTTCTCAGATGCCATAATTCCCGGTACAATTAATAAACATAAAACTATTACCAGAATATTAGTAACAATGGTTTGAAAATATTTGTGAAGCAGGTTTATGATTCCGAGTACACCTAAACCAATCCATATTGTAAATGCATAAAACGAACCGGCATAGGCATAATCCCTTTCTCTGGGTTGTGTTGGAGTTTGATTCAGGTAAATCACAATTGCTAATCCTGTTAATATAAATAGCAGCATCACTACCCAAAAATTTTTAACATCTTTTTTAAGATGATATAGTAATCCAATAAAACCTAAAATAAACGGCAGGAAAAAATATGTATTTCGTGAGGGATGATTTTTAATATCATCAGGCATATTTTTTTGGTTGCCAATAATAAACTGGTCAATAAAGGGAATACCACTAATCCAGTTGCCATTTAAGTAGCTTCCGAATCCTTGAATATCATTTTGCCTGCCAGCAAAATTCCACATGAAATATCTGAAATACATATGTCCGATTTGATATTTAAAAAGGAATTTTAAGTTTTGAATGAATGTCGGAGGATTTTTGGATTTGGTATTATCATAAACTACTTTGCCGTAATCATTTCTCATTATATTGCCATTATTGTCCCTTTTTGGCTCGTATAAATCCTTTTCTTTCAAGTCAGCCCATTGCATATAGACTTCAACATGTTCACGGCTCGAGCTGAACATTCTTGGAAAAAATGTAATGAATTTTTTATCATATATATATTCTGTTTTATAATAATGCATTTTATATTTTCCGTCAATTTGCGTATAAGTTGGTTTTCCTTTTTTAGTGCCGGTTGGGGGGGCATTAAAATATTGTCCTCTTAACAGGGGCCTGTCACCATATTGTTCCCTGTTAAGATATGATAACAATGAAAAAACGTTTTCAGGATCATTCTCATCCATAGGGGGATTCGCTAGTGAGCGTATTACTATTGTAGCATATGAAGCATATCCAATAAGAATTACAGTGAAACAAATTAAAATCAGGTTATAAACGCGATTAAATCTTTTTAAAAGTTCATTTTTGTCTATTTCATTAAAAAATGACATCCAGATAATATATCCGGGAATTAAAGCGAAATATGAAAGTATAATAGTTTTAAAAAGGTTTCTTTTCGTGATGGAATAAATTAACAGAAATACTATATTAAATATTATACCTACAGTAAGAGTCCAAATAGCAAAGTTTAATGCACTGAAACTTACAAGATATAATATTTCGGATTTCCTTCCTTCTGAATGCGTCGCTTTGAGACCGGTAATAATAAAAATAAGAAGGAGGCAGAGAAATATAATAATTCCGGAATTATAAGGCATTCCGAATTTATTTACACATAATAACTCATGAAGAGAAGCAATTTTAACAATACGCATAATAATCCCGTATTGGATAAAGCTTAGAATAAAAACAGAAATCAGAAGTGCTACAAAAACTCCAACCGGAGTTACCTTATATTTTCTAAAGTAGTATACAAAAACAATAGCGGGAATTGTTAGTAAATTCAAAAGATGAACACCAATTGAAAGGCCCATAAGGAAAGCAATTAAGACTAACCACCGGTTGGCATATTTTTCGTCGGCAACATTATCCCACTTAAGTATAGCCCAAAATACAATGGCTGTAAAAAAGGATGAGCTTGCATATACTTCTCCTTCAACTGCAGAAAACCAAAATGTATCAGAAAATGTATATGCCAGGGAACCTACCAGTCCACTACCAATAATAGCTATAATTTTGGCTGTTGAATAATCATTGTTGTTAATAACTAACTTTTTTGATAAATAAGTAATTGTCCAGAATAAGAACAATATAGTAAATGCACTTACTAAGGCAGACAGGGTATTAACCATCATTGCTGCCCTTGTGACATCATCACCTGCAAACAATGAAAAAACTCTGGAAATTATCATAAAAAAAGGAGCTCCCGGAGGATGACTAACCTGCAATTTATAAGCACTTGCGATAAATTCACCACAATCCCATAAACTTGTAGTTGGCTCGATAGTTGAAAGATATACAAATGCCGCAATTAAAAATACTATCCAGCCTGCAATGATATTATAGAGTCTGTAATTTTTCATCAGGTACTACCAATTAAATTAAATGATAATGAAAATTTTAATAAATATAAGTGAAATTTGGTAGTACAAATCTAAATTTAAAAAAATTTATTTACAATGAGGCTGGTATATGATTTGTTGCATAACGGCTATACTTAATTAAACCATCCGAATTTAAAAGACAGAAACACTCCCGGGCTTATGAAATCAGTTTCGGAATATCCTGCTTCATCAACAAAAGCAACAAAACGATAGTTGCCCCCCGCGCTTAATTTAAAATAGTTAGTTATATTCAATTCCAGTTCCAGGGTAGGGACAATAACAAAAATATTATCACCGTCACTAACTTGTTCTCCGGCAGGTTCCCGTTCTGAAATATTACCCCATCCGATTTGCATATGAAATGTCGGATGAATCATTTTATTTGACATAAAGTTATAACCCAGCAAAAAACCACCGTGACCGAATCCAATTTCATTCTGATTATCCTGAAATTCTATGCTGTTAGTCAGACCTATCCCATAACCGCCAAAGAAAAAATCATTAATTAAAATTCCTCCTCCCCCTCCCATAAGGTGCGCAAATTTACCATCAAGCATGCTAAAGTTCATGAATGGGCCTCCAAATCCTGATATTTTTGTTGTTTCTCCACCAAACAGAGTCTGAAACTCATCTTGTTCCTGTGCTTTCAGCCCAATAATAAGTGAAATTCCCAAAAATAGTAAGCTATACTTTTTCATGATTTATAATTTTATTTAAATACAAGAATATTATTTTTTTATAAAAACTAAAATATATTTTTAAAGCAATTTATTCAGATCTAGAAGACAAAATAAATTTTAAAAGGTTGCACACATTTAATGTTTTTATATAGGATAGGAATAGGAAAAATAAAAGTTTGTAATTAGTAAAAAGTTTTGGTTGCAGATAACAAATGTTATGAATTATAATATCAGCATTGCATCTCCATATGTCCCAAACCTGTATTTTTCTTTAATAGCTGTTTTGTAGGCCTTAAAAATAAAGTCATAGCCGGCAAAAGCAGAAACCATCATCAATAATGTGGAGAGAGGGAGATGGAAATTTGAAATGATGCATGAGGGAACACTAAATTCATAGGGAGGGAAAATAAATTTATTAGTCCATCCTTCATATGGCTTTAGAAAGCCTAAAGTTGAAACTGAACTTTCCAGTGTC
Source organism: uncultured Bacteroidales bacterium (assembly GCA_965602045.1). Lineage (GTDB taxonomy): Bacteria > Bacteroidota > Bacteroidia > Bacteroidales > UBA10428. Next base: position 9,811 of record CBFCXR010000040.1, read on the forward strand.
CTCATTACAGTAGTTCCTACCGCACAAATTTGATTTTTAGTATCTTTTGCCTGATTTACTATATTTACAGCTTCATCTGAAATTACTATTTGTTCAGAATCCATTTTATGTTTCGTCAGGTCTTCAACATCGACAGTCCTAAAGTTGCCTAATCCAACATGCAGGGTAATTTCAGCAAAATTAACACCTTTTATTTCAAGTCTTTTCAATAATTCCCTGCTAAAGTGTAATCCCGCAATTGGCGCAGCAACAGCACCTTCATGTTTCGCAAATACTGTCTGATATCTTTCTTTATCTTCAGGTTGTACTTTTCTATTAATAAATTTAGGAAGAGGGGTTTCTCCCAGTTTATGCAATGTTTTTTTAAATTCTTCATATTGTCCGTCAAAAAGGAAACGAAGAGTTCTTCCGCGGGATGTTGTATTGTCAATAACTTCAGCCACCAGTATTTCATCTTCTCCAAAATACAGCTTGTTCCCAATTCTAATTTTTCTTGCAGGATCAACCAAAACATCCCACAAACGTTGTTCCTTATTTAATTCTCTAAGTAAAAAAACTTCAATTTCTGCTCCAGTTTTTTCTTTATTACCATAAAGTCTCGCAGGAAATACTTTTGTGTTATTAAATACCATTACATCGTTTTCACCAAAATAATCGATTATTTCTTTGAAAATCGTATGTTCAATTTTCCCTGAATCCCGGTAAAGGATCATTAGTCTTGACTCATCTCTATTTTCAGCTGGATATTTTGCGATTAGCTCTTCCGGTAAATTGTACCTGTATTGAGAAAGTTTCATAGTTTATTAATAATAGTATGTTGACTCCAAAAATAATATCGCCCCTTATACGCAAAAAACTTAATTTTGTTACACTAATTTTAACTGTCTTTCAAAAGCTTCAATTGATAAAGCATCATCAAGCTTATAATGCCCGATTGCAGTTCGAACCAACCCTGTCAGATGAGCACCTGAATTAAGCTTAAAGCCAATATCGCGGGCTAATGAACGTATATATGTCCCTTTACTGCAAATTACTTTAATTTTTAAAACAGGTGAATCAAAATTCAAAATGTTAATCGTATCTATAAATATTTTATTGGGCTTCAGACTTATTTTTTCCCCTTTCCGGGCATATTCATATGCTCTTACACCATTTACAAATTTTGCAGAATAGCTTGGAGGATTTTGATAAATTTCTCCTGTAAAATTCTTAGTAGCGTCATTAATTAAATTTTCATCTATATGATTAAACTCGTATTTTTTATCAATTTCAGTTTCTAAATCAAATGAAGGAGTTGTTGCCCCAAATTTTATTGTGGCAATATATTCTTTAGGATAAGCCTGAAATTTTAATATATCTTTTGTCAAATTACCGGTGCATAATATTATTAAACCAGTAGCCAGGGGGTCTAATGTGCCTGCATGGCCGACTTTAATTCTTTTTTGCTTATATTTTATTTCTATACTTTTCCGGATTTTTTTAACGACATCAAATGATGACCAATGTAAAGGTTTATTTATAAGTAAAATTTCACCTTTAATAAAATCCATTATACAATATTTAATTCTATACCCAGGACTGATAATAATATAATTATAAGTCCGACAAAAATTCTGTAATAACCGAAGACTTTAAATCCGTGTTTTGTAAGATAATAAATAAAAGATTTTATGGCGAATATTGCTACCAGAAAAGCAATAATATTACCGATAATTAATATTCCTAAGTTTTCCGTTGTAATATTATTGTAATTTTTAAATAATTTGTAAGCTGTTGCGGCAAACATTGTAGGAACAGCGAGAAAAAACGAAAATTCAGCAGCATTTTTACGGGTTAATTTTTGGGTCATCCCTCCAATGATGGTTGCTGCGGATCTTGAAACTCCGGGAATCATTGCAATTACTTGAAAACAACCTATTATAAATGCTTTCGGATATGTTATTTCCTGATTTCGGGTTGAATCCCTGAACCATTTGTCTACAAAAATAAGTAATAGGCCGCCTATAACTAATGATATTGCAACCACAATAACATTATCAAGTAATAGATCTATGAAATCACCAATAATAAAACCTACAACAGCAGCAGGAATAAATGCCACAAATAATTTATAGTAAAATGCAAAAGATTTGAAAAATCTTTGCCAGTATAATACAATTACCGACAAAATTGCTCCAAATTGAATACTGACAATAAAGGTATTGGTAAAATCAGAATTTTGCATTCCAAGGATTTTTCCTGTAATGATCATATGGCCCGTTGATGATATTGGCAGAAATTCTGTTATTCCCTCAACAATTGCAATAATAATAGCTTCAAGCAAACTCATAAATTTAAAGTAATAATGATAATAATAAGTTGAGAGAATTTACTTTTCTGTTTTTGGCTTCTTCATTATAGCCCAAATCTCAAACAGGAATCCAAATAAAACAACTATGGGAGCCAGAGTAATTCTTCTAAAACTAAATATTTCATCTTCATTGAAGACATTTGGATCATCTGTTTTTCCTCCTATCATCAATAAAAAGCCAATTATAATAATAACAAATCCTACTACAAGTAATATATAGTTTTCTCTTCCCAAAGCAAAGGTAGGCGTGTTATTATCATCTGTTTTTTTTGCCATAATTTTAATATTTTATGTATAAAGGTAATCGGTTTTGATTTTTAAGTATCTGTTAATCGCAAAATATGTTGATATCCAGCTTATAATAATTCCAATTAACAAAACAATAATATATAAAATAATTAATAATTTAAAATCCTGAAAATTAATGATAGTCTCCATTTCATTTTGTATAAAATATATCATGCCAGTTATCATCCCTATTGCTATTAATGCGCCAAATGAACCATGCAGGGCACTTTTATACAAAAAAGGCCTGCGAATAAAGCTATTATTAGCGCCAACAAGCTGCATAGTCCGAAGAAGGAATCTTTTTGAATAAATTGACAGGCGGATAGTATTGTTTATTAATGTTATTGCAACCAGAAATAATAATCCGCTGATAGCTAAAATGAAAATACTTATTCTTTTCAGGTTTTTATTTACCAAATGAATAAGTGATTCCTGATAATATACTTCATTAATTTGAGGAAATATCCTAAGATCCTGCTCAATTACTCTTATACTATCTGAATTTGCATATTCAGCATACAGTCGCACATCTATAGATGGGATTAAAGGATTAAATCCCAGAAAATCAATAAAATTTTCACCTAATTCTTCCTGAAACTCAACTGCTGCCTGCTCTTTAGTGATATATTCCGTCTCTTTTACATACTTTTTTGCATCCAGGTTTTTTTGTATCAGCAAAATATCTACTTCTCTCACATTATCTTCTAAATATACAGTAAACTTTAAATTTTCTTTTACATAGTCAGATATCTTTTTAGTATTTAATAACAATAAACCAATTATTCCAAGTAAAAATAGAACCAGTGATATGCTTACAATGGATGTTATATATGAACTTCTTAACCGGCGTTTAGTGACTTTATTATCTCCCTTATGCATTTAATTTTAAAATATTGGTGCAAATATATAATAAAATAAATTACAGTTATGCAATTGAAAATGTTAACAAATTATAACAACAAAATTAATTTATCGATTACATAATAAGGTATTAATGTTAAAGATTAAGGATAAAAATTTAATCAAACAGGGATACAGCAATTATTTTACATAATCTATCCACCCATATTTATCTTCTGCATCACCACTTTGAATTGCTGTTAATTCATAATACAGTTTGCTTATAACAGGACCTGGTTTACCATCTTTACAATACTCAAATGTTTTTTTTCTTTCCGGATCAACTATTTTTTTTATAGGTGTGATTACTGCTGCAGTACCACATGCTCCAACCTCATCAAATGTATCAAGTTCAGCTACATCAACAGGCCTGCATTCTACTTTCATGTTCATGTTTCTCGCCATATGCATAAGGCTCATATTTGTAATTGAAGGCAGTATGGATTTCGAATCAGGTGTTATGTACATATTTTTTTTTATGCCAAAAAAATTCGCAGGGCCAGCTTCATCTATATATTTTTTTTCTTTGGCATCAAGATATAAAGATGTTGCAAAACCGAGGTTATGTGCAATTTCAAGAGAAGATAAACTGGCCGCATAGTTGCCTCCTACTTTTAATGCTCCGGTGCCTAAAGGCGCTGCTCTGTCATGATCACGACAAATCATAACATCAACCGGGTAAAATCCATCTTTGAAATAAGGGCCTACCGGGGTTACAAAAACAATAAATGTGTATTCTTTAGAGGGCTTTACACCAACTTCAGCTCCTGTTCCAAGCAATAAGGGCCTTACATATAATGATGCGCCATATCCATACGGAGGCACAAATTTTTCGTTAAGTTTTATGGCCTGAAAAATTGCCTCTTTAAATACTTTTTCAGGAACTACAGCTAGTTTAATTCCTGATGCTGTGTCTCTCATTCGCTTTGCATTATCTCTCCAGCGGAATAATCTTATTTTACCATCTTTACCTCTGAATGCTTTCATTCCTTCAAAAGCTTCCTGCCCATAATGCAAACATGTAGATGCAATATGAAGATTTATATATTCTGATGTGGAAACCTCATTCTCCTGCCATTTGCCATCCTTGTAAAGACAACGAATATTATAGTCAGTTTTCATGTAACCAAAAGGCAAATTCTTCCAGTCTGTGTTTTGCATATTTCAGGTTTTATAATATAACATCTACTTTTTGTGCCAAATTTATATAATTACAGAAATTCAAGCAATTATGAATTGCTAAAAAAGATAATTGCATAAATTTAACTATAAAAAAACAAATAGAAATTTAAATTTTCGTGGGTTTTTAACGTTTTATTGATTATTAATTAATAAATTTAGCTATATTGTTAATTATCATTCATTAATATAATTGTTTTATTATTTATTTTTTACAAAATTTGAATTATTTAAAATATATATTGTATTTTAAAGTTTTAATAAAAAATAATTTTAAATGGAAAACTATTCTAATTTAATATTGGTGACTTGGGATTTTACTGAAAAATCTGTCTATGCGTTAGATCATGCTATTAATATAGCAAAAGTTATTAATCATGACATTGCTTTAATTCATATAGTTAAGAAAGAATCTGAAATTGCTGATGCAGAGAAAAAAATATCAGATTCAGTTAAGGATAAATTTGCAGATGTTAATGTAAAACCTAAGATATTTGTTAAAGCAGGTAATATTTTTACAACAATAACAGAACTAACAACTGAAATAAAAGCAAGGATGACTGTGATGGGTACGCATGGTATTAAAGGCATGCAAAAAATATTGGGCAGTTGGGCACTGAAAGTGATTGCAGGTTCAAAATCTCCCTTTATTGTTGTTCAGGATTCACCTCAAAAAGATACGTTAAAAAATATTGTATTACCAATAACATTCAGAAAAGAAAATAAAGAATGTGTTAACTGGGCAAATTATTTTTCCAAAAGATTTAATACGAAATTCTATATTTTTAAGGCGAAAAATACAGATCCTAGTTATGTAAAGGGGGTGGAATCTAACATATATTTTATAAACAAATTTTTTAATTCAAAAAATATCAGATTTGAAATTGAAACTGCAACAGTTGGTGAAGATTTTGCTTCAGAAGCAATTGCTTATGCTAAAAAAATAGATGCTGATGCTATGCTAGTTATGATCACAAGGGATATTAAATTCACTGATTATGTCCTGGGAGCGCAAGAACAATATCTAATTGCAAATCCTGAAAACATTCCCGTTATATGTATAAATCCCAGGCCAATGCGAATTGGCGGCAGTTTCAGTGCTTCCGGAGGATAATATATCTTTTAAAATATCGTTAAATATTTGTTAGAGCAAGG
>CBFCXR010000041.1:0-15444 GCA_965602045.1 uncultured Bacteroidales bacterium
AGGTTCATCTGTTATTTCAGCCAATACGATTTCTTCAGGCGGCTTTTCAAGTTTTGGATTTTTCTCTGAAAAAATTTCCAGGCGATAAATGTCAAGGTTGCTCATGTCATCCGGTTGCGGCAATGATGTATAGGCAATTATTCCTTTTTTTATCGGCCTGAAGTATACATTATCGTCAGTTGTATTTATGGGATATCCCACATTTACAGGTTCTGACCATGTATTTTGGCTGGTTTTTGTTGACAGGAATATGTCATAACCTCCCATAGAAGAATGGCCTTCTGAACAAAAGTATAATTCTTTTCCATCAGGTGAAATAATTGGCATGATCTCATTAAAAGGTGTATTAATCGTATTTCCCAGATTTTCCGGCTTATCCCAATCTCCGGCTGAATTTTTTGTTGATTGATATAAATCTAAATTTCCATATCCCCCTTTTCTATCGCTAATAAAATATAATTCATTCCCATCAGCTGATTCAAACGCATGCGAATCCCATGATTTTGTGTTCACAGGTTTTTTAAATTCTTTAATTTTAGTCCACCTTCCTTTATTATAAGTTGAATAACCAATATCGCTTGTGTAAAAGTTTTTTAATGTAAAATATAACCTCTGCTTGTCATTGGAAATAGATGAAGGGTAAGTATCCCCGAATGAGCCTATAGCGCTGTTTATATTCTTGGGTTTCATCCATTGTTGATTTTCTTTTTTTGTATAATATACTGAATTAATATTTTTATCTTTCATCAGGTACACGAGTACCGTTTCATCTTCTGAAACAACCGGATATATCTCTGATGCATCTGAATTTATTTGGGCCTCTAATTTTTGAATTTGAAAGTTAACAGGATCAGTAATCAGGTTTTTGGCATACCCGCATGCTTTTATCTGGTTGTTAATGCTGGCTATCATTGTTTTATCCGTTGTGTATGTCAAATACATATTGTAATAATAAATCGCTTTATCTATATTCTCACTAACATGATAGGCTTTTGCCAATAAATAATAAGTTTCAACCGGTGCGCTTGTTTCAGAAAAATTGCCATCTTTAAAATCTTCTGAAATATTTTCCACTGCTCTTTCTAAATAAGGAAGGGACATTTTCTTTTCATCAGGCAGATTTAAGTAACATTGGCCTACTCTATAGTTATACATAGCATTTTCAGGATCACGTTTTTGTAATTCCTTAAATAATTTTAATGCTTTTTCAAAATTATTTAACTGTAATGCATAATCTGCTTCAAAAAACTTGTTTCTTATACTACTTTGACTCAGTACTAATGTATAATTAAACAGGCAAATACATATTAATAATGCTGTGTAAATACCTTTGTGTACTATTTGATAGTATCTCTCTTTATTGATATTTATGCAATCAATTGCCAAATCAAAGTATTATTCTATTATAATTAAAGATTCAATTTATTTAGAAGGTAAATAGAATATTAATAAATATGGATTTCATGCCAGGCAATGAATTAATATTTTATTAATCTTCTGATACTGGTTTTAGGATTAATTTATACTAATTTATGAAATATAGCTGAAAAAGAAAAGCTTAACCGATTACATTAACTATTAATATGCATCGGTATTATAATATATAGGATAGATTTAGGTTAGGTTATAACTTTTAAGGATATTTTCCATAATGGCTGCCATTCAGGCATATCTGGGAAAACATCATGAGCCATTTCCGAAAATTTAATTCTTTGCTGTAGGAAGTTTAAATGTGAAATCAGTGCCTTTTCCAGGTGTACTGTTAATCCAAATTCCTCCTCCATTTTTTGACACAAATTCTTTACATATTAATAGACCAAGGCCTGTGCCAACTTCATTATCAGTTCCTTTAGTATTAATAGTCACGTCAATTCGGAATAATTTATCTAAATTCTCTTCCTTAATTCCAACTCCTGAATCGGAAACTGTAATTTCAATGAATTTATCTTTAATTTTTGAATTAATCTCAATTTTACCATTACGGTTAGTGTACTTAATTGCATTGGATAATAAATTTCTAATCACAGTGTGGATCATGTTAAAATCAGCATATGCTTTTGTGTTTTTATTAATATTGTTAATTAATTCAATATCCTTATTGGAGGCGAAATCATTATGGAGTTCAAAATTCTCTTTAATCAGCTCATAAATGTTAATTATTTCGGGCTTCATCTCCAGTTGTCCTGTCTGAGCACGAGACCATTCCAAAAGATTCTCTAAAAGCGAATATGCATTTTTTGAAGTCCGGTGAATTATACCAATGAACTCTTCTATTTGTTTCTTATCATATTTATTAAGGTTAGTTAATATCAGTTCTGCGAAACCTAATAAAGTATTAAATGGATTTTTGAGGTCATGGGCAATGATTGAAAAAAACTTATCTTTTGTTGCATTCAGGTCTTTAAGTTCTTGTGTGCGAAGTTCAACTTTACGTTCCAGGTTTATATTAAGCTCTTTTAGCTCAATGTTTTGCTTTATAATGGTTTTTTCCTGATAGTAACTTCTTAATGCTTCTTTGGTAGTTAAAATAAGGTCTTCCTTATCCCAGGGTTTTGCAATAAATCTATATAAATTTGCATTATTTACTGCATTGCTTACTCCTTCAATACTTGCCTGACCAGTTAATAAGATATTTTTGGTACCCGGCATAATGTGATATATTTTTTTTAGCAGCTCATCTCCCTTCATCCCGGGCATAATAAAGTCAGCAATTACAACAGGAAGTTCAGTTTTATCCTGAATAATATCATTAATAATTTCCATTGCTTCTTCACCACTTTCTGCAACTTCTATATGATAATCCTCATATGCATTTTGTAGTTGCTCTTTGAGGGAATCTAAAACAATGATTTCATCATCAATACAAAGTATAACATCTTTTTTATCCATTTTTAGTTAACGCAGATTTAATAGTATTATATAATTCATCTTCTGACCATGGTTTATGTATAACTGCAAATAAGTCAGCATATTTTTTAGCCCTTTTTATAGCATTTTCATTGGCCTGCCCGGTAAGTATAATTTTTATAAAAGAAGGATATTTTTCATGTACTTTAATTAAAAATTCATCACCTTTCATCTCAGGCATTAACCAATCGGATACAATTATAATATTTTTTATTTCATATTTAACTAATTCTTCAATAATTTCCAAACCTTCTTCTGCAGTTTCTGCAGTTTCGTACATATATTCATAACCAAAATGGTTTATTAATTGCTCATTAAGACTTTCTAAAATAATGTTTTCGTCATCTACACAAAGAATAGCAGTTGTAGCCATAAGAAATATAATTACTTAACAGGCAATTCGACAGTAAATTCAGTGCCTTTCCCAAGTTCACTTTGAAAAGCTATTTTACCATTATGTTTGTCGATTATTTTTTTCACAATATCTAATCCCAGTCCGCTTCCTTCTCCTTGTTTTTTTGTTGTAAAAAAGGGTTCAAAAACTTTATCATGAACATCCGGTTCAATGCCACATCCATTATCAGCAATACTTATAGTAACGATGTCATCCTTATTTAATACGGTTATTTTAAGAATTCCCTTGTTATTCATAGCCTGAATAGCATTATGTATAAGATTCGTCCATACCTGGTTCATTTCATCCTGATCGCAACTAACTGAAGGTAATTTATCATACTTTTTCATAACCTCAATGCCATGTTTAAGTTGATTCTGATACAAAGTTAATACAGTCTCTATTCCATCAATTATATCGGTAGGTACTTTTTCACCAACAACACTTCGATGTACATACTTTTTAAGTGCAAATACAACTTTTGTAGCTTTCTCAACAGCAAGCAAAATAGTAAAAGTGTTTTTTTGAATTGATGCAAAATCTCTTGCTATCTTTAATATTTCAAGAGTTTTTTCGTCTTTTAAGAATTTAACTATTTCATGGTAATTGTCAAATATATGCAGATAAATTAATATATCTGCAATAATATCAGGGGAATTGATATTTTCAGCTATTAGCTCCTCAACAATTTCTTTTCTGTATTTTCTTTTTTCTCTGGAAGGAATATTTGGGATTTCATTATTTGCTAAATCAAGAATTTTAATAAATATTTTTAAATCTTTAGTTGTGCTATTGGTAACAAAAGTTGGCAATTCATTTAAAGCTTTATCCAGGGAATCATTTAAATTACCTATTGATGCTTTAATTGCTCCCAGAGGAGTATTTATTTCATGTGCAATACCTGCTATCAGCTGTCCAAGTGCAGCCATTTTTTCCGACTGTACAAGCTGTTCCTGGGTTTGGGTAAGGTTATCTATCAATGCTTCCAGGTTTTCTTTTTGATTTATTAGCTCTTCATTAACGTAACGAATTTCTTCCTCAACCTGTTTTCGTTCAGTAATATCCCTTGCAATAGCAATAGCTACATCTTTATTTTGTATTTTAAATTTATGACTTCTAATTTCTACATTAAGCAAAGTGCCATCTTTAGCTTCCCATATTCTCTCAAATTTTGAGTTTTTCGCTAGTTGATCCTCTTTGGAAGTGTCGTCACCAAAATCAACAGCAGTTAGATCAACAGGAGACATTTCACGCAACTCCTCCTGCGAATAGCCAAGCTTTTTGGTAGTATAATCATTTACCTCCAGAAACTTGCCTGGTTTGAAATCATCTTTAATTTCATAAAGAAAAATAAAGTCCGAAGCTTTGTTAAATAATAATTTATACTTTTCTTCCTTTTCTTTTATTAAATCTTCAGCTTTTTTCCCTTTTGTAATATCGCGCGCCATCCCTTCAACTGAAGTAAGTTTATTTTTATTATATATTGGCAATTCAGAAATTTCAAATATATGAGGGATACCGCTTTTTGAATATATTTCGATTTGATAATAAGGTTGCGCTTTGCCTTTTAAAGATTTACTTTCATGTTCCTTCGCTTTTTCGTTTATCGGATTACTTGTATATATGCTATCTTTTAGTTGCATGAATTCATTTACCGGATATCCAAGAATATCCTTTACAGAAGGAGAGACGTATAATAATTTGCCGGTTGGGTCTTTAGAAAAAAATATGTATTCCTCATGCAAGTTGTTAACCAGATTCTTGTATTTTTCTCTGCTTTTTTCAATAGCTTCATTAGTATCCTTAATGTGACTGCACATCGAATCAAAAAGTGCACCAAGATTTTTTAATTCTTTTTTATCAAATGAAGGGATCTTAATGTCAAATTCTTTAATACGCAGTTTATTAACTGCAGCGGAGATTCTTTTAAGTTGTTTTGAGAAAGGAGAAGTTAAATATGTGATTATAAAAATTGCATAAATTAATCCAAAAATTAAGATTACTAAAATAGATATTACCTGTTTGTTGAAGATTTTATTAACTATATCTTCAGGGATAACATATTGTTCAAGAATTCCATTTAAATTTCTAATTAAATAAAACCTGATAACTATAAGGCTTATTATAATTATTATAAATGCAAACGAAATTCCAATTATTAATTTAGTCCTTAATTGCAGATCTTTCATTTGATTATTTATCAATTCTATACAATTAAGAAAAAATGTATGAATTAAATGTTAATATATTTACTTAATTTGAAAGTTTCTAATTTAGTGAATATTTGCTTTTAGGAATAAACTTGTATACCTGAATATTTTCTAATTTAGTAAATATTTTTAACTATTTCAATACAGACTCTTATAGGCTGATATATAGTTATTTGGAAATATTTCATATTTAATTGAAAACATCTGATTTAATAAATATAGCAAAATTTAGATGAAAATTTACAAACTTCTTTTAGAGAACATGGAAAAATTTTGTATTTTAAATAACTTATTTGAAATAAAATGAAGTAAATTACTATTTATGGTGAAAATTTCATTTTTATTTATACTTACTATCCAAATAGTTCAGATTTTCGGGCAGGATGATGGATTGAAATTGAATATTGCATATAATTCAGATTATGATTTCAATTCATATAATAAACATGGTTATAGTTCTTATGATGATTCAATTTCAGATTATTTTATTGAGGGATTAGTATTGAACATATTTAATGAGCCGGTTGACAGTGTTAAAATCCTGGCCAGGATTAGTGATTTTAAGGATTCCTCATATTGTAATTATGATGGATTATTTAAGATTTATTTGCCCGATGATAAGAAATTATCCCGGAAGAAGATAAGCCTGGAGTTCCATAAAAATGATTATAATTATTTTGATACAGCTTTTATTTATTTACCCGTTAAAAGGCCTTCAAGCATAAAAGTTAAATTATTTCCAAAATTTAAAATATTACTTAAAGGCAGGATCTATATCGGAAATGTGCCACTTGAAGATGTGAACGTTACAATTTCATATGATGATGATATATATAATCTAAGGACCTTAGGTTGTTATTATGACGATGAAAATTATTGGAATTGCCTGTATCAAGGGATGTTTAAATCTGAGATTGTTGCTGAAAACCCTGAAGATACTATCTTAATAGGATTTTCAAAATTGGGCTATAAATCCCAGGAACATAAATTAAGATATGCCGACTATACCGGGGAGCTGGTAAAATACAGGCTGAAATATGCTGATACGGTTCCAAACTTACCGGATAATAATCTGGGCTTAAAAATGTCATGGCCAATTGGTCCGGAATCGGGATGGTTTTTAGGCCTGTCTTATTACAGGTTATTGAACATTAGAAATTTTAAAAGAATTGCTGCAGGTTTGGATGTTTCAGTTGTCACATCAAATCAATCAATTGATCATGAAACTTTGCCGGGCATTGAAGTGCCTTTTGACAGTACATATATAAATGGTTTTGCAGGACCTTCTATTTTGCTTTATTTAACTAAACCAGACATAAGAAGATTTTCAACTTATGTTGGCTGTACTTTTGCTTTTTCTTTTAATAGTGGAGAATATACTTACCAGCCGATTGCCGGCACGAGATTCTTCCTGGATATGAATAAATCATTTAGTTTTGATGTTAGATACCTTGCTTACCATTTGGATGTTAAAAGGTTTAACTTCAATTACCTGGGACAGGCGGAAAGTTATTTTTCTAATAAGTTGGATGAAAGAATTTTACTTAATTTAGGACTGCAAATTTGTTTCTGAATTTTAATTTATAGTTAAATGAAATGCTTAAAATTATTTTCAATTTTTCTGTTTCTCCTTTATTTTTTAGGGTGCGATGAAAATAATGATATAGTTATCAATGAAGATTTGATCTTTAAAAATAGTTACGAAATAATAGTGCCTTCTTTCGTATATTCTTTAGTACCGGGAGATACTGTTTTTGTAAGAGGTGATTTAAGTTATAATTCGGAAATTATTGACACTGTACCATCAACTCCTACCTTAGCCTGGGATTCAATAAATAGTGATATATACTGTGCTGCTATTTTCAAAAATAGTATGCAAGTGGAAAACCATTCAATCGTAAATGATACATCTGATATTGTATGGATTTGGCATTCAGCTCTGACTGAAGGCAGTAACGGATTAGTAAAATTTGAACATGGTATTAAGAAAATGAACATTTTACCATCTGAGTCATTACAAAAACCGGATTCTCTGAATATTGGCCAAATATATTATTGGGGAGTATGGGCGTGGAATAACTCCGGGACAGAGATTATTTTTTCAAGCAGAGAATTAAAGTTTATTGTTGAATAATATTTATTAAAATATAACCTGGAGTATTTTAGTTATTTAACTACCTGATTATTAAAAATCCATCTTAAAATCAAATAAATTACGATCGTTGTTTTATGTGAAAAATTCACTCAATTTCAATATTCAACAAGAGTTTGAAATTCACATAATTAGATTTCATGAAAGTAATGTAAAAAGCAGTATAGCAGCGAGTTAGCCCGCGCAAATCATTTCATCTTTCCCCCCCCTATATTTCATCAATGGGAACTGATAGTTTATGTAATAAAAATTACATTGTCTGCCAATAAATCGTATATAAAAATATGAAAAACAATTTTGGGCAAAACAAAAAATAAATAATCGAAATGAAAACATTAGGGTTAAATTTAAACAGAAGAACCCTATTTCTAACAAAACCCTTGAATCCCGGATTATCTCGAATTATTTATCAATTACTGGCCTATAAGTTAAGATTTATTTTACTTATAGATATTTTACTAATCAGCACCAGCTATCAAAGCGAAAACAGTTGCATCAATCAGGTTTCTACGGAACAATTTCTTCCTGTTTTTAAAACTAATTTTAGCAGGAGATTAACTTTTGTATATGATAGTGCAAGTATCAGGATCAATAAGTGCAGCCTTGAGAAAGCAGAGTTAATTAAGACTTTTTATTCTCTTAACGGGTATAAACCCGTATGGACAATTAATAATAGTCTGACCGGCAGCTCCTTTGAATTAATAAATTTAATAGAAAGATCCAATTACTACGGACTGAATCCTGATGATTATAATATTAGTTTGATTCATAAGTTAAAATCAGTACTTCAGACTAAGAAAAATTATGATAAACAGATCCGGTTAAGACAGGACTTTGAGCTGTTGATGACTGATGCCGGTTTTCAGTTTATGATCCACCTTAATAAAGGTCTGGATTTTTCTGACACTCTTTCAACAAATATTGATTATATCAATTCATTACCGGAATATTTATTCAATTCATTAAATAGTAATGAATTAAGTGATAAAATTTTAGATTTGCAGCCCGGAAAAATTGAATATATCCGTTTGCAGAATGCTTTGATGAAATATCTGGACAAAGTAGCAGTAAATGATGAGGTAGTTGAAATACCTGATCCGGCCAAAAAACCGGTGAAGTCACTTATAAATGCTGTGAGAGTTCTTATTAACTATGGATATATGTCAGAATTCCCAAAGGAAATTGACTCAACCTATGATATTGCTTTGAAAAAATTTCAGAGGTTTCATGGTCTCAAACCTGATGGCAAACTTAACAAAGGCACAAGAAAAGCTCTTTCAAAATCGACACGTTACAGATATAACCAAATAGCATTGAATCTTAACAGGTTAAGAAAAGAGGTAGAATATGGAGAACATTTTGCATCTGTTAATATTCCCGGTTACAAACTTAAAATTGTTAAAGAAAGCAAAGTGCAGAAGGTTTTCAATGTAATTGTAGGGAAACCCTGGACACCAACACCTCTAATATCAAGCAGGATTGAAAAAATTATTGCTAATCCATATTGGAATGTTCCGAAAAGTATAGCTCTAAATGAGATATTGCCAAGATTGAAAAGTGATTCAAGTTATCTCAACAGGAATCGTTTTAAATTGCTGGATAAAGAACAAAATTCCATAAAGTATAGTGATATTGATTGGGAAAGTGCCAGTGCAAATAATTTTGATTATTTGATCAGACAAGACATGAGCAGATCAAATGCACTGGGAATTATTAAATTTGTATTTCCTAATCCTTACCGGATCTATTTACATGACACTCCTAACAAGACACTATTCTCGAATGATACCAGGGCATATTCGCATGGATGTGTCAGGCTGCAAAATCCGGAGCAATTTGCTGAATATTTGATAAATGAGAATCCGGGTAACCATAAAAATATTTATATAAAAAGTTTATTAGCTAAAGGTATTCACAGTGAAATTGAATTAACTGAACCCCTGGATATACATATACGATATCTTACCTGTGAGGCTGACGAACTAAATAACATTTATTTTTATAATGATATTTATGCAAAGGATGATGCACAAATAGAAATACTATTCAATTAGTATCCATGTTAAGTAAAATCAGCATCGCTTATAATTTCCGATTCTTCCAGATAGTTTTTATCAGGGTAATAAATAAATAAGCAACTTCTATTCTTAATTGTGTTAATTATATTTTTATGTTTATATATGGGTAAGGCAGGACACCCAAAACTACGACCCAGGTGGCCGCAGTTTTTTATAAATATTCTGTTTACATAGCCTGCGGAATGAATTACTATTGCCCTTTCTCTGGCATTATTGTTTATGTTGTTCTCCAAACCATTAATCCGCAGGGAAAATCCGTGTTTACCATAGTATGTCTCTCCAGTAAGAAATAAACCAACACTACTTTTCTTTGAACATTTTTTATTTGAAAAGCTTGTGGCATATTCCATCCCTGAATTTTTGCCATGGGCCACCAACGATTTAAATAGTATCTTCTTATGATAAATGTCTATAACATAAAAACGTTCATAAATTGATGATTTACTATAATCAATAATTGTTAATATACTATCATTGGTTAAAATATTTTTGTTCTTCAGAAATTCGTAACCTTTTAATGCATATGTTAAAGCCTCAAAGTTTAATTCCGGCTCATTAATTTGTTTATAAATATTTTGAATGTTCTCTTTATTGGAGATGAGATTCTTATCAGGAACTTTTTCTTTCAGGTTTGTACTAATTATAACCGGATGATTTGATATTATGATCTGAATTAAAAAAAATATAGAAACAATATAATAATTTGCAATCATCAGGTTTAATAAGTTTAGGATTGATGTATTTTTCTAATTATGCAATATATTAATTTATATAATTGCAAAATTAGGATGCAAATATATTTTATTAACAGTTTTTAATAGGGGACAGCCCCCTTGCTAGTTATTTAAAATAGGGACAGCCCCCTTTTCAAAATGTTCAAAAATAGGGACAGCCCCCTTTTCAAAATGTTCAAAACTGGTTTGGAATTTGAGATTTCGAAAATTGAAATTTATTTGTTCTTTGGGATTTGATATTTGTGATTTAATGTTAAGTATTTAATTAGTTGGTGGCACAATTATTGTAGAATTTTAAGTTGAAATTTAATCTTTAATATATTATGAAAAAACAGGTAATGGTTACGGCACTTATATTACTTTTTATAAGTCCCGTATTTTCATACAATGAAAAGCCTCCTATAAAATGGGGACAGGTAACAAAGTCGGAATTTAGTATAAAATCTTTCAGGGGAGATTCATCGGTTGATGCTATCATACTTTGTGATTATGGGGATATAAAAATAACCAACAGGACTTTTTATACAAGGCATACACGTATCAAGATTCTTAATTCTGAGGGTTATAAATATGCAAATATTGAAGTCCCATATCGCGCCAGGAACGACCATGATGATATAATTATGTTAAAGGCCCGCACATATAATATGGAAAATGGCAAAATAGTAGAGAGTAAGTTGAGATCCGGGAAATTTACAGATGTTAAGATTGATGATCAATGGAGAAAGAAAATATTTGAATTACCTGATGTTAAAGAGGGTTCAATAATTGAATATTATTATACTATTGCATCTCTGGATTTTATAAAACTTGATGATTGGTATTTTCAATCCACGATACCTGCGCTATGGAGCGAAATTAGAATTGACATACCTGAACTCTTTATATATCTGGTATCTTATCAAAAAGGAAAACATTTATCAAACGAACAGGAAATTGCATTTGGCAAAAGACTTGAATGGTTATACAATACAAAGAGATTAAAAAGAAGAATAGAATTAGCTAAAAATAACCAGATTCTCTATGAGTCAGATGACAAAAATTACAAAGTGTACGTAATGAATAATTATAAAAAGAAAATAATTATGAAAAATCTTCCAGGGGTGAAACATGCGGAAGGATTCCTGAGTGTAAAAGATTATTATCCGAAATTACGTTTTCACCTTTTTGAATCTTCAGGCCGTTTACCATGGATTTATCAATCATTGCTTTTAACTGTTGAGGAGGATTATGAGGTCAAATCAAAATGGGAACTTCGGCATTCAGGAAGACAATCAGGTTATATACATTATCAGTTAGATACATGGCAGGAGATGAATGAAAAGATTTTAGGTAGTGAAAGATTTGGAATGCAGTTGATAAAGCATTTTGATTACAAACCGGTTAATGATAGCATTCTAAAAGACAGGAATGCGCCAAAAGAGAGAATGACAGCTATATATGATTTTGTAAGTCAGTCAATGGAATGGAATGGCAAGTATACAGTTTATCTGGATAAGGGCATAAATGAACCCTTTAATAATAGAAAGGGAACGAGCAGTGAAATAAATATGTTAATGATTTATTTGCTCAGAAGAGCAGGATTAAGTGCGGATCCTGTCTTACTAAGGACGAATAATTCAGGCATGCCGGAAACTGTTTATCCGGTTCATAATCAGTTCAATCATGTTATTGCTTTAGTCAGAATAGAAGAAGAGATGTATCTCCTTGATGCTATAGATTCTTCCAGGCCTTATAATATCCTGCCTGAAAAAGATTTGTTTACAAGGGGCTGGATAGTTGACAGCAAAGATTTCGGATGGATTAATGTTAATGCTGATTAATATGACGTGAAGATATCAGTTTCAACGGGAATTGCTGTAGGAGCATAAATCTTAATGTTATCAATCCTGCCAGGACCGTCAAATGAGCCAAAACCTAAGTAACCCATAATTAATGTTTTATCTTTTACTTCCATTACAGGATTTGACATATTATTAACATAGACTGTTATAGTCTTTGTTACAATATTTCTTTCAATTTTTGCTTTGTTCCACTTATTATTAACCGGTAATATTCTGTCATTAGTTTCTGTTGCAATAGTGTCCTGCGGGGCATTATTGACAATTAATATTTTATGATTATCAACATTGGCTTTTAATGATAAACCTACATAATAGTATTTCAAAGTATCCCTTAAACCAAAGAAAATACATACATCGGATTGGCTGAATTCTTTTGCTTCCATTAGAAAGTCAAGTTCTAGAATAAAATCACCAAACATATATTTTGATAGTAGGCATATGTTTTTCGGGGATATAGCCGGAGGAATGTAACCACTGTCTTCTGAAATCTCCAGGTAGAAGTTATTCATTTCCCGGGAAATCTTCCATGAATCAGGATTAGAGAAGTTGAAGTCAGCAATAGAGTTTTTCATTGAGAAGTCCTGGCTGTATTGAAGTATGTAACCCGGAGGTAATTCCTGTGCATTTGACGAAACCAGGATCGCCAAATTAATAACCACTAAGTGGCAGAAGTTATTCTTCATTTGTTTTTGAACCGGTTTCTGTTTTTAAAGTAAGCAGACTTTAATCATTTGAGGATTCTGTATATTATTTACTACTGCAAATAATAACTTAAGTATCAGTAAATATAAAAAACATATATCGTTTTTAATACAAATTTATATCCGAAAACAACAAAAATCAGGATATACAATTTTTATTAAAGAATGTAACAAAAGATTTTAGAAGTCTTGCTTGAAGTAAAGTGTTAAATTCTTTAGATTCTATTTACCGTGAAATCCAATATCAGACATTTGGTTAAATAGAGGTTCCCTGTATTTTTCAATTAATCTTGTTAACTCCCCGCTATTAATAGGTTTACTAATAAAGTCATCAAATCCTGAATTCAGGTATAAATCTTTTGCGTCATTCATAATACATGCTGTCTGGGCCACTACAGGAAGGTCATATCTTACTTTCTTTATTTCCTTAAGTGCATCATAACCATTAATCCCCGGAAGCTTAATATCCATAAGGACCAGGCTTATCGCATGATTATTTTTACATATTTCAATAGCTTCTTCCCCTTCTTTAACGATGAGAAAAGTCTTGATATTATCTTTCTCAAATAGCTCTTTGAATAATTCGCAACTTACTTCATCATCTTCAACTACCAGGATAATATGATTGTCATTTTTCATATAAACGAATTTGACATGCGAAGTTATTCCCTATTTAGGAGAAACCAAGCTGACATACTAACAAGTTATTAACAATTTGTTGTGGATAATTGATTTTGCCAACCAGCTTTTTTGAAATTATATTTAATAGTAGAGGCTGATAACAAATTTTGAGTTTTAATTAGCTAAATAATAATTTTGTTAATAAAAAGAAGGGATGAATAAAAAGCAAAAGCCACAAAGAGTGCATTTCATAGCTATTGGCGGGGCAGTTATGCACAACCTGGCAATTACTTTAAAAAAGAAAGGTTTTAAGGTTACAGGATCAGATGATGAAATATTTGAACCTTCAAGTTCAAAGCTGGAAAAACATAATTTATTGCCTGCCATGACAGGCTGGCATCCTGATAATATCACAGAAAACATTGATTATATAATTCTGGGAATGCATGCCCGGAAAGATAATCCCGAACTTATAAAGGCTCTTGATTTAGGAATAAAAATATATTCTTATCCCGAGTACATTTATGAGTTAACAAAAGGGAAAAAACGTATAGTTATAAGTGGCAGTCATGGTAAGACTACTATAACTGCCATGATAATTCATATATTAAATTATTATAATTACAGGTTTGATTTCCTGGTAGGATCGCAGCTTAAGGGTTTTGATACCATGGTAAGGTTATCGGATGACTCCGGGCTGGCCATTCTGGAAGGAGACGAATATTTATCTTCAGCACTCGATACGAAGCCAAAGTTTCTGTGGTACAAACCCGATATATGCGTTATATCGGGAATTGCCTGGGATCATGTAAATGTATTCCCTTCAATTAATGATTATATGGCTGCTTTTAAAGAATTAGTTACAACAATAAATAAAGACGGGCATATTATATATTATAAGCATGATAAACCGTTACAGGAAATCATTAAGAAACGTGCTCCGGACATATTAGCTGTGCCTTATGAGGTGCATGAGTATACGACAAAGAATTACCGCACTTTCCTCGTATATCAAGGGGAAGAATTCCCGATAAAGGTTTTTGGAAATCACAATCTTCAGAATTTCAATGCGGCAAAGCAGGTATGTGAGCTTCTGGGCATAGAAAGTTCCGGCATATACCGGGCGATGGCTTCTTTTGAGGGGGCATCGAGGCGTTTACAGCAGATAGTATCTACAGAACATTCTGCAGTTTACATTGATTTTGCACATTCTCCCTCCAAGTTGAAGGCGACCATAAATTCTGTTAAAGAACAGTATCCCGGGCGCCTTTTGGTGGCCTGTATGGAGTTACATACATACAGCAGTCTGAATTTAAATTATATATCCCAGTATGCTAATACTATGGATGAAGCCGATACTGGCCTGGTTTATTTCGATCCCGAGGTGTTCAGGCATAAAAAACTGAAGCCCTTTACAAGTGCTGAGGTGAAAAAAGCATTTAATAACGATTCATTGCATATATTTACGGATAAGAGTGAACTTATTCACTTTCTGGAGAAACAAAAATGGAGCGGGAAGAATCTGTTGATAATGAGTTCAGGTAATTTTTCAGGGATAAATATAAATGATCTGGCTTATAAATTAATCAAAAAATAAATTTAAAAAATGGAAATAAAAGGTACAGCAGTTGTTGCAATAACTGAATTTACTATACATTGGGAATAGATTTTCAGAAAAATTTTCTGTTTTATTTTGTGTCCAATATAAAATGTTTTACATTTGCAGACCTAAAATTTGAAAGATATTCTGGTCCGTTCGTCTAGGGGTTAGGACGCCAGGTTTTCATCCTGGTAACAGGGGTT
>CBFCXR010000042.1:0-15268 GCA_965602045.1 uncultured Bacteroidales bacterium
CGAATGAATTATCCAAATAATTTACCTTATTAATTATGTATCTTTTCCACAATCATTTAGCCCATATCTTTTCTATATTCTAAATCTATTTTTATTTTTAAGCTTTCATCTTACACTATATATATGGAAGAGAAATTGATTGTTACTAGCATATTATTTGAAAAAGGTCATTAAAAAGAAATTGTATTCTAACTTATTTTAAATTTTATTAATCATGAAAAATCTTGTGTTTGCGCTGCTTATAATTATAGTAATTTCCTCTTGTAAAAAGGAAGATGATACACCAGGTGATAACAATGGACCAGTTGATTCATTAACACTGGCTGCTGTTGACAGCCTCCTGTATAATTCCTATTTAACAATGAGAGCTTGGTATGGTAAAGAAAACGGATATGTGTTAACTGAATGTGGAACTGACCTTTATACATATGGTTCCGATACCAAAACTCTGGGTTTAGCTGATTATTTATCATTTTATGAAGGAGAAACTACAGACAGGCTGGGATCTGTATGGAATGAATTATACAGATCAGTGATAAATTGTAATGCTATTATTGACATACTTACAGGGAATAATACTATGTCTGAACAAGAATTGCAGTATGTAGCTGAAGCAAGTTTTTTGCGTGCATTTTACCTATGGCATATTGTTGAAACCTGGGGAGGAACAAATTATACGACTGAATGGGATAGCTTATCACCAGGTTCATTTAGTATGCAACCTGTTGATACCTTTTATGCCCGGATTTTTAGTGATCTGGCTTTTGCAGAGGCTCATCTTCCTGTTAGTCCGACTTCAAACACAACATTATCAAAGCCTGTAGCCGAAGCTCTTCTGGCACGCATGCATTTAACACGGGGAAATTATATCCAGGCTGTTGAATACGCTCAAAAGTTAATTGATAATACAAGCTACACATTAGTTGATGATTACGAACAAATGTGGGAAATATCCAACAGGCAGAATTCAGAAGTGATTTATGCCCTGGACAATACACAGTACCCGGATCCTCTGATCAATTATGCCGATCTTATTTATGAATATCCCCATACATGGATCCTTGATGTAACATTTCTATCTATGCGTGAAGGAGGCAACCAGGGACATTTAATGTGGGAGATTAGGTATGAAAATTTAGACTGGGGATTAACAAGAGATGTTGAAAATGGCAGGGGCTTTCAGCGGTTTTTCCCTACCCTGTTTTTTATTGATTTATTTAACCAGCAATTAGACCAAAGGTTTAACGGATCTTTTAAAAATACCTGGTTTTGTAATGATGAAAATGCCATTCCAGTGTGGAAGGCAAATTACTATATTGACGGAGTACAATATAACACCGAACAAAGTAAAGTTGGTAATCCAATGTTTTCTCTGGGAGATACTGCAATTCTCTTCAGTAAGGATCCTTATCCTGCAGGTCAGAGAGCATCATATTTTGCTGATGGACACAAATCATTTCATCCTGAAAAAGGTTATATGATTTTTGATATAAATGATATGTATGATCCTGATGGAGCACCTTCATTTGAATCAAAACGTCAATTTTGCTTCCCCATTACCAAAAAGTTTATGGATGCAACGCGTTTAGATTCCGTACAGGAGTATAGTTCCAGGAATGTTTATATTATCCGTCTTGCAGAGATGTTCCTGATAGCTGCAGAAGCTTCATGGCAATCGGGTAATACAGCTGCTGCATATAATTATCTCATATCACTTGCCAATAAACGTTCTTATACATCTGATGGTGAAGGATTACTATCTAATTACGGAGTTGATGGTGGAGGCGATATTACTATTGACTTTTTACTTGATGAACGTGCCAGGGAACTGGCAGCAGAGCAATTGCGCTGGTTTGACCTGAAACGGACAGGAAAGCTTGTGCAAAGGGTAAGCGCTAATAATACAGATGCAGCACTGAATATCCAGGAATATCATAATCTTAGACCTATACCATTGGAATTTGTATTCTTAAGATATAAATCGGATGACCTAATACAAAATCCCGGATATTAGTTAAATCAAGATTTAGTATAACTGCGAAATTAAAAGGACTTCAGCCCTCATCGCTATTATATGCAAATTTCTTGAAAATACTATGGATAGCTATATTTGATGAATAAAATTATTAATTTTAGGGTATGTCCCAATATAAACAAGTTGACTTCTATCTTTCAACTATTATGAAGTGATGGAATTTTTAATAGGTATATTCACTGATAACAATTCCCTGTTCGTCATAAACAGTCCATTTACCAGTTTTTTTGCTATTTATATACTGTCCGGATTCTTTTGTTTGTCCGTTAGTGTGCCACGACAGGTAAGAGCCATAATATAAATCATCCTTAAAATATGTCTCACAGTATTTAAATCCATCCTTGTCCCAAAACTCCCATTTACCTGACATTTTCCCTTCTTTGTATTCCCCTCTCCACTTTAAATCTCCGTGTTTAAAATAACTGCAGGATATCCCGTCCAGTGCCCCGTCTTTGAAATTAAATTGCTCTTTTAACAGGTTGGTATCATTAAATAAAACATTACAGGCACCTGAGAAAGGTTTAACATCATTTTTCGTATACAGGAGATCTTGCTTCAATTCTTCTTCTGTAATTATTATTTCTTTGTTACATGAAATGTATAACAGACAAAATAATATGATAGTAAGTTTATTCATTTTTTAAGTTGATCCAATTAGTTATTGCTGTACATCACAATAAACGTAAGAATTTTAGCTAAGTTTTTTATTATTGATAAAAATGTGATTTTTTATTATTAGTGAATAATAATTCCAGATAAAGGTGTGGTAATATATTGGAAATTATTTTGGAGGTTAGTCATGAAAGGTCATCAACTATCTCAATGACTGCATATTATGCTATTTTCATCTCCTTCTTATTAGTTTTATTGTCCATTTAGTTTGTTTTCAGCGAAACTTCATCTCTGAAACATGTATTTTTAGTATTAAAAAACCTTAATAATTTGATTTTTGTATTATATGAAATTATCTTCTTTTATAAGTAATATAGGAATATGAAAAATCATTCCTTTTGCCCGAAGGTAGATCTTCTCTTTCAATTTCCTCCCATTCGCCATAATCCAACTCCGGGAAAAAAGAGTCGGCTTCGAATGTCTTATATACCTTAGTTATATAAAGTTTAGTAGTATACTTCAGAAACTGTTTATAAATTGTTCCACCTCCAATAATGAAATTCTCTTTAATATCCTCACACATATCCAAAGCTTCATTGATAGAATATGCCATTATGCAATCCTCAAATTTATCATCTTTATTATCAGAAATAACAATATTTCTTCTGCCTTGTAAGGGCCCCCCGGGTAATGATTCAAACGTTTTCTTCCCCATTATCACGGTATGGCCGGCGGTTATTCTCTTAAAGCGTGTCAAATCACCAGGGATATGACAAAGTAGTTTATTACCCTTGCCTATAGCGTTATTCTCAGCAATAGCGACGATTATTGAGATTTCTTTCATATCTGTTGTTTATACTGAGATTTTACCCTTTATATGAGGATGTGGATTATAGTTCTCTATCTGGAAATCTTCATATTTATAGTCAAAAATATTTTTAATGCCCGGATTTATTTTCATTATCGGTAATTTTCGTGGTTTTCTGGATAACTGCAGCTTTACCTGTTCAATATGATTAGAATAAATATGGGCATCCCCAAAAGTATGAATAAACTCGCCGGGACGAAGGCCGGTAACCTGAGCAATCATCATAAGCAGCAAGGAATAGGATGCAATATTAAAGGGTACTCCTAAAAATATATCAGCACTTCTTTGATATAGTTGGCATGAAAGAGTATTATTCTCTACATAAAACTGAAATAATACATGGCATGGAGGGAGAGCCATATTTTCAATGTCAGCAACATTCCAGGCACTGATAATATGCCGTCGTGAATCAGGTTCATCAGTTATGGATTTAATAAGCTGTGATATCTGATCAATATGTTCTCCACTATATGTTGGCCATGAACGCCATTGATAACCGTAAATATGGCCCAAATCTCCATTTTTATCCGCCCATTCATCCCAAATAGTAACTCCTTTGTCATTAAGATATTTAATATTGGTATCCCCATTTAAAAACCATATTAATTCATGAATTATTGATTTCAAATGAAGTTTTTTTGTTGTAAGTAATGGAAATCCATTATCAAGGTTAAATCTCATCTGATATCCGAAAATACTTAATGTCCCTGTACCTGTTCTGTCTTTCTTTTCCTTGCCCTCCTTTAAAACATGGTCTAAAAAATTCAAATATTGCTTCATAATAGAAAAAACTTAATTATAAGTAATTGTTATATTTTAAATTATTCGGATTATTTTTATATTACTTAAGCTCAATGTTGAAATTTCCAGCTTAAAAATATGTTCAACATATACTTGTGTAAAAATAGTAAAGTCAGTCCAATAGCAAAAGTTGTAGCATTTAAAGTTATTTACATCTGTTAATTACTTTTAAGTTATCAACATGAACAAGAGTATTAATATTTAGTACTTTTATCACAATACATCGTTGTTTATGAGCAAAACAGCAAGATATATTTTTATAGTTATAGGTATATTACTGCTAGTCTTCATACTTTGGTATTTTAAAAGTATTGTTGCCTATATACTTATATCTCTTGTATTATCACTAATAGGACATCCTTTGGTTGAATTGCTTGGTAAACTAAAAATGGGCAGGATAACCATGCCAAAGGCTCTTCGCGCATTTATTACACTCATTTTATTATGGATTACTTTTTTTTCATTCTTTAGAATATTCGTGCCATTAATTGCTAACGAGGCTAATGACTTATCAAAAATAGATATTCAGTCTGTAATTGAACAGCTGGATGAACCTTTAAGAAAAACAGAACAGTTCATTAACAAATTTAAAATATCGTCATCAAAAGATATATCAGTAAATGACTATATATCAGAAAAATTAGCTTCAGTATTAAATATCTCTGTGTTTTCCAATATATTTTCTTCAATTGCAAGCCTGCTGGGAAATATTTTTATTGCAGTGTTTGCTATTTCATTTATGACTTTCTTTTTCCTGAAAGATGAAAAAATGTTTACTGAATCTGTAATTCTTTTGGTGCCTGATAAAAATGTTGAAGCATTCCGGCATGCATTTATTTCGGTACGAAAACTATTAATGAGATATTTTATTGGCATTACAGGTCAAATAACAGGTATTATCATATTGGTTAGTATTGGCCTTACAATTGTAGGTGTAGGATTTAAGCATAGCCTGCTTATCGGATTTATGGCAGGTATATTAAATGTTATTCCCTATGTTGGTCCTTTATTAGGAGCTATCCTTGGAATAATATTAGGAATTGCAACTCATCTTAGCATGGATTTTTATTCAGAATTATTACCTATGGTAGGATATATGGCTTTGGTATTTATACTTGTACAGATTATTGATAATATATTATTTCAGCCACTGATTTTTTCAAGCAGTGTTAATGCACATCCTATGGAAATATTATTAATAATAATGATTGCAGGGAGTTTTGCAGGTATAACAGGTATGATTTTAGCAATACCAGGTTATACTGTTTTAAGAGTGTTTGCTAAGGAATTTTTTAATAAATTTAAAGTAGTAAAAAAACTTACTGAAAAAATTGAATAAATTGCTTGATATCAATGGTTAAAAAGCTTAAAATATCATTTATTCTGTTAATGTCTGTGTTTGTCTGTAATTCCTATGGTCAATATAATTTTCAGGCGGACATAGTTGAAGGTTGCGATTCACTTATAGATGTTAATTTCCTGCTTATGACTCCCGCTATTAGTGACAGCATATTACTAATAACATGGGATCTCGAAGGAGCACAACCACCTTTTTATTTATCCGGTAACAAAGCTGATACAATTACAGTTAGTTATAATAATCCGGGTTCTTACCGTGTGTTTGTGAATATTGCATTTAATCTTTCAGATACTACAATAAATAAAAATAATTATATTAATGTCAATCAGACTGTATCCGCCGAATATTCATATGCAGATACATTAGAATTAATCCCCCCTTATAGTGTTGTATTCCGTGATATTACAACCTTATTTAAACCTGATACTTATTACGATTTTGACTGGGATTTTGGTGACGGGACAATTGATTCGGGCAGGGTTGCCGTTCATACATTTCCGGGGGCAAACACATATAATGTTATTCTCACGGTGACCGACAGTATTGGATGTTCAAATTCGTTTGCAAGTGATGTGGTTGTCATCGAACCACCCCCGCCTTATGAAATATTAGCAAGTGAAACCGAAAGTTGTGATTCTCTTTATGTAAAATTTACCTTTGTAAATAATACTTTTGTTGATACTGTAAGTTCAATATTCTGGGATTTTGGCAATGGTGAAACAAGCAATTCCTTTGATCCTGACACGGTTGTCTATTATCCGGGGATATATTCATTGAACTACATTTTAAACGGAGGGACTGACAATATATTACCGGATACAATTAAAGTTTACAGAACAGTCAGTCCTGACTTTATTTATTCAGACACTTCACAGATTGCACCTTATACCCTCGTGTTCCGTGACATTACAGCTTTATATGAACCCGCCGCAGCTTATAATTTTGACTGGGATTTTGATGATGGTGATACTGGTACGGGCAGAACCGTCATTCATACATTTCCCGGACCTGCAGAATATAATGTAAGTTTAACAATTAGTAACAGTTTTGGATGCACGGATACACATGCCAGAAATGTAACTATTGCCGCGCAGCCTTATGAAATATTAGCAAGTGAAACCGAAAGTTGTGATTCTCTTTATGTAAAATTTACCTTTGTAAATAATACTTTTGTTGATACTGTAAGTTCAATATTCTGGGATTTTGGCAATGGTGAAACAAGCAATTCCTTTGATCCTGACACGGTTGTCTATTATCCGGGGATATATTCATTGAACTACATTTTAAACGGAGGGACTGACAATATATTACCGGATACAATTAAAGTTTACAGAACAGTCAGTCCTGACTTTATTTATTCAGACACTTCACAGATTGCACCTTATACCCTCGTGTTCCGTGACATTACAGCTTTATATGAACCCGCCGCAGCTTATAATTTTGACTGGGATTTTGATGATGGTGATACGGGAACAGGCAGAACAGTGATCCATACTTTTCCGGGGCCTGATACATACGATGTAAGCCTTACAGTTATCGACAGCCATAGCTGTTCAGTTTCGCAAACCAGTAGTGTATTTATTGCACCGCCAGGCCCTGAAGCTGACATTACAGCTAGTGCTAACGAAGGTTGTGATTCCCTGAAGGTGAAATTCAGTCTGATAAATGTTGATCCCGATACAATATTATCCGTTTCCTGGGATTTTGGCAATGAGATAACCAGTAGCGAGAAAGATCCGGATACTGTGATTTTTGAAAATTCCGACAGGGCGCAGCAAAGATTTGAGGTTACTGTTATAATTAACGGTGACTCGGCAAACGCTATTGTCAGGAATGACTTATTTACCGTTTACCGCACTGTAAGAGCTGATTTCAGATGTGCTGACACTCTTACAACTCAAGAGTCACTAAACAAAGTATGCTGGAATATTGACCATCTTTATAACTCATCTTCATCATATGAATTTATATGGACTTTCGAAGGCTTTGATGACAAGACTGACAGAAGGCCTTTATTAACCTTTCCTTCACAAAACGATACTATTGATGCGGGCCTTACAATAACAGATCTAACACACGGCTGTACTGATACATACAACAGCCGGATTCTTTTAACGGAATTGCTGGAAGTTCAAAATTTCTTCTCACCTAATGACGATAATATATTTGATGAATTTATTATTGACGGAGGAAACATACCATTGCACATTATGATTTATAGTCGTACAGGAACCCTGGTATATGAGGCTAGAGATTCCAAGGTAATAAGATGGAACGGAACGACTGCTTCAGGCCATAAATTGAAGTCAGGCGTATATTTTTATATATTGAAAGCCGTTGAAGGGGATCCCGGCGAAAGATTCAATAAGATAGGATTTGTTCATCTGTTCAGATAACTCTTCATAATTAAAATCTCTGATTTCCGGCAATTAATAATAATTAATATTTTACTACATTTATCTTTCAAATGGTAATCCATGGAAAAGTTCATGTTATGGGAAGAAATATCCTACATAGAATTCTGAATTTTTATATTGAAGGATTCAGAAATATGACAGTTGGAAAAACACTTTGGGTTATCATTTTAATCAAACTGTTTATATTCTTTGCTATTTTGAAATTATTGTTCTTTCCGGATTTTCTTAAGAAGAATTTTTCTTCGGATGATGAACGAAGTGACTATGTAATTGAACAACTTACAAAACCTTAGTATAACATGGATGGTATTGATTTATCATTAGTTAACTGGTCACGGGGGCAATTCGCACTCACTGCAATTTATCACTGGCTGTTTGTACCCCTGACTCTTGGATTGTCTTTTATCATTGCATTTATGGAATCCATTTATGTTAAAACTGGCAATGAAGAATGGAAAAGGATTACTAAATTCTGGATGACTTTATTTGGAATTAATTTTGCCATCGGCGTAGCAACAGGGATCATACTTGAATTTGAATTTGGCACCAACTGGTCGAATTATTCCTGGTTTGTTGGTGATATATTTGGTGCTCCACTTGCAATTGAAGGAATAATGGCCTTTTTCCTGGAATCTACCTTTGTCGCTGTTATGTTTTTTGGATGGAACAAAGTAAGTAAGAAATTCCACCTGTTATCGACCTGGCTTGTTGCTGCCGGCGCAAGTTTATCGGGCCTCTGGATACTGGTAGCAAATGCCTGGATGCAATATCCTGTTGGCATGCAATTTAATCCGGAAACCGCCCGTAATGAGATGTGGAATTTCCTGGATGTTTTTTTATCACCAATCGCTATTACCAAATTTATTCATACAATTACCTCAGGCTTTGTCCTGGCTTCAGTTTTCGTGATAGGCATAAGTTCATGGTTTCTTCTTAAGAATCGTGAAATATTGATGGCAAAAAGAAGTATAATTATTGCAGCAGTATTTGGAATATTATCATCAATTGTACTTATTGTATCGGGTGATACTTGCACCCGCCAGATTTGCCGGATACAGCCAATGAAACTTGCTGCAATTGAAGGCTTATACGACGGTAAAGAAGGAACTGGTTTAATAGTACTGGGAATATTAGGTAAACAGGAAAATGATTTAACAAAGGAAGACACAAAAAAATACATATTTAAAATTGAAATACCGAAATTATTGTCATATATGGCATTTGGCAAATCAGATGCATTTGTCCCGGGAGTAAATGATGTGATTAAAGGGAGCGAAAAACATAATATTATGCCGGCACAGGAAAAAATTGAAAGAGGCCGGTATGCACGTGAAACATTAGCAGAGATGAAAAAGGCAAAAGAGAATGGGAAATCTGAGATTTACGAGAAATTAAAGTCAAAATTTTATGATGATGATTTCAAAGACAACTATTTCAGATATTTTGGCTACGGTTTTTTAAATGACACAAAAAGCCTAATCCCTAATGTCCCGCTTACGTTTTACAGTTTTCATATAATGGTTATGCTGGGATTTTATTTTGTCGCCTTTTTTATTGTGATATTAATAAGCATTATCAGAGGAAAAATAAATAACAGACGCTGGTTACTAAGACTTGCTATTATTACTATTCCATTAGTATATATAGCATCTCAGGCAGGCTGGGTTGTATCTGAAGTAGGACGTCAACCATGGGTTATCCAGGACTTACTGCCCACAGTAGCTGCCATTTCACGAATTGATGCGAGCTCAGTGCAGATTACATTCTGGATGTTTGCTGTACTTTTTACTGCATTACTTATAGCAGAATTAAAAATTATGTTTAAACAAATTAAGATAGGACCGAAAACTCAGGACAAATAAAATGTTTGGTTCATTATCATATATAGCATTGCAGCAATACTGGTGGCTGATAATCTCACTGCTGGGAAGTTTCCTGGTATTCCTGCTGTTTGTGCAGGGGGGACAGACACTTATATATACCCTTGGGAAAAATGAAGATGAACGGACAATTATAGTTAATACGCTTGGCAGAAAATGGGAGTTCACATTTACTACTCTTGTTACATTCGGAGGCTGCTTTTTTGCTTCATTCCCCATGTTTTATGCGACAAGCTTCGGAGGTGCTTACTGGGCATGGATGGCTATTTTATTTTGTTTCGTTATTCAGGCAATTGCATATGAATTTCGTTCAAAACCAAATAACC
Source organism: uncultured Bacteroidales bacterium (assembly GCA_965602045.1). Taxonomy (GTDB): domain Bacteria; phylum Bacteroidota; class Bacteroidia; order Bacteroidales; family UBA10428. Next base: position 10,300 of record CBFCXR010000042.1, read on the forward strand.
TGTTCGGGCATAAAACATACGAAGTATTTCTATTTATAAACGGAACTCTCGGAACTGTTTTATTGGGTACTGTTGTTGCAACCTTCTATACAGGAGCCAGTTTCTCCGTGAATCTTGCTAATATTGCCAATCCCGTGGATCCTGTAATCTCACAATGGAAAACAGCTTTTCACGGACTTGAGGCTTTAGCGAATCTTCATAATCTGTCTCTGGGAATTACTGTATTCTTCCTTGCCAGAACTCTTGCCATTCTATATTTTATGAAGAACATTAATGATAATAATATTTTTGAAAGGGCGAAAAGGCACATTGTCTATAATTCACTGCCTTTTGTTGTGTTCTTCCTGGTATTTGAAATCCTTTTAATGACGAGAGAAGGATTTGCCTACGATCCTGAAAGCTTTATTGTTAGAATGGAAAAATTCAAGTATTTCCATAACCTGATCGAAATGCCGTTAATAGCTATATTTTTCCTGTCAGGTACAGTACTTGTACTTTTTGGAATTATCATGTCAATAGTTAAAAATTATACTAACGGGATATGGTTTGCGGGCACAGGTACTATCCTGGTTGTATTTTCACTATTTGTAATAGCAGGCTTTAATAACACCGCCTTTTATCCCTCCACATTTGATTTACAAAGCTCATTGACCATTCAAAACAGCAGTTCAAGCAAATATACTTTAACTGTAATGAGCTATGTATCGCTGCTGGTCCCTTTCATCTTTGCTTATATTTTCCATGCATGGAGAGCAATAAACAGGAAAAAAATTGATGCGGAGGAAATTAAAAAAGAAACTCATGTTTATTAAAAAGGGGACAGCCCCCTTCTTAAATAGGGACAGCCCCCTTATTACAAAAATAAGGGGGCTGTCCCCCTTCAAGTAGAATTTCAAATGGCTGGTATTATTGGCTTATACTCGAATCTGGGAAATCCGTCAATACCATTTAAATTATAGCTTAGAAATCTTAATTTGTAGTAATTGCCTTCAGTTGATTTAATAATATATGTTCTGTTCATTAAAACGTTATAAGCTGCAGTTCCAGAAGAAAAATCGACAATTACTTCTTTCCAATTATAACCTATTAAATCCCTTCGGGAGCTAAATAAGTATTTATTTAAATCATAATTGCTAATTTCATCATAGTAATTAATAGTATCAACAGTAGCAAGAACTTTATAGTGATTAAGTAATACTCCTCGCACCAGGTAAGGAATAACAGGTAAGTTATTAATAGAAACAGAATCATAATATGGTGCAAAAACTAAATCGTAATTTTCTTTGTTTGGGGAAAGATACTTTTGTTTCTTTTCTGAAAATGAAAAATAAACAAAATTTACAGAATCCGATTTATATATTATTGAAGTATCTATGGATGCGTTATCATAACTTTGATATAAAAAATTGTAATCAAAACTATCGACTTTAGTGAACAGGACTTTATATAAAGGTGTAATAGCTGATCCTTCGTATATTCCAATGATATATAATTTGTTAAGCGATAAAAAGTCAATTGTATCTATCCATATTCCAATTGCAGTTAAATTCAGATTTCCATTACTAGCATCAAACTCCCAGTTAGTTAAGTCATTGGTGCTTAATTCTTCATTAAATGTGCTCATATTTGTTTTATGGATGAATAATCCTCTGGCAGAATTTACCCTGATATGCCAGCCGTTTATACCACATTCAAAACCTAAATCCCAGTCTTGAATGGAGTTATAAGAAACAACTGTATTTGACTCAAGATCAAAATATGATTCATAATCACCAATATTATATTCGATTGTGGATATTTCGCCGGGATAAGGACTTACTTTTTTATCTTCCTCAAAACAAGCATTATTTATTAATAATGAAATTATACTATAAATAAATATTCTGTAATTCATTCTAAAATTTTATTATCATATAACTAAGTTTTATAAAGTAATTTCTTCCCCAACCGATCAGCATAGATTCAGGACTGTCTCCATGAACATCAACAATGCCCGTAGATAAAATATTTATATTATTAAATAGATTTTTTATGCCAGCAGAAAGTTGAAATCTTCTTTTAAAAAAATAAGAATTAATAATAATATCCAGATTATGATAATCGCTAATAAATGATTCCATTATATCTCCTGAATTATCTTCTGCATTAAACATCTGACTATAAAAAGTCCGTTTGTCAGTATATTTATAATATGCAGATACACTTATTTGGTTATTTATGAATCCATATTTTATTGTGGAGATAAAATCACCGCTGTAAACGAATTTGTTCAGGTTTGTTAACCGGGAGATCCCCGATACAACTACACCTGTTTTAAAGTTGAATCCCGGGTGATGTTTGTAATTAACCGTAAAATCTAAGCCCATTGTCTTATGATAACCATTTTCAATATTAAAATATTTAGCCCAAACCTGAGCAGGATTATTAAGGTCTATTAAAAAGTCAATTTTATTCTTTATTTTATAGTAAAATATACCTGTTTCAAATAATAAAGAATGCATTTTATTGAAAACAGGATAGTTAACTGTAAGCATATAATTATTTGAAAGTTCTGCTTTTAGGTTTTCATTGCCAAATACCCTGTGGTTCATATCAACAAACTCCATATAAAGTTCTTTAAGAGATGGTGTTCTGAATCCTTTCCCATATGAAGTTCTGATTTGCAGTTTTTGTAAAGTTATTTTAGTATTTAACGAGTATACAGCAGGTGCAACATATTCGGTATTATAAATAACGCGTACTCCCGGTTGGATATCTATAAAAGTGGCTGGAGAATAAATAAGAGTTCCAAAAACCGCAAAGTCGCCAATTCTTTTTGTCCCCTTTATTCGCTTTCCAACTCCCGTCTCAAAATTAATATCGTAACCAGTTTGCAACTCAACATTTCTTTTATTATTATAATTTAAATTAATTCTGCTATGAAATAGATTGAGCTTTGTAGTATCATGAAGTTCCGGATTTAATGAAAGGCTTTTTACCAGGTTTACCAAATCATTAAAATAAGTTACTTTTCTTTTTGAGTAGTGTGAAAATCCTCCTGTCAGACTGGACTTCCATTTGTCATTAAAATGAATTAATAGATTGACATTATTGATAATCCTTTTTGTGAAATAGTGTCTGTCATCTGCTGCCTCAAACAGGTATTTAGAACTCAATATGCCCATATCTCTTAATTCTTCATTAAAATAATCAGCAGATAATTTTAAATAGATTTTATTTTTATTTAATGAATAATTTAAGCCTCCATTATATTGTAATTTTGGTTTCCACAAACTAGACCTTGAGTCCGGATTTTCTTTAAAGCCAGGGAAAAAATTCCTTGATGCATCAATAGTAAAAGTATTGGAGTTTTTTCTGAATACAAATGTGCCGTCAATATTATAAGTGCCAATAGATTCATAATATGTGTTTAATCTGGTGAAAAACTTCTCTTTCTGATAATCTTTAGTAATAATGTTTACTACTCCTCCTAATGCATTGCTTCCATAGACAACTGACATTGGACCTTCTAATATTTCAATACGCTCGACATTTTGTAAGTTGAGCTGGTCGAGATCTATTATTCCGTTTTGCCTGCCAATCACGGGCATCCCATTTATAAGGATTTTAATATGTTCCCGCGATAATCCTTTAATATTAAGTGATCGGCCTAATACACCTTCGTAAGTTAAATTTATGTTTAGCTCATTCGTAAGTAAACCTGACAGGTTTGTTGCTGCTTTATGTTCAATTTCGATTTTATCTAAAACCTTAATTTTATAAATTGATTTATCTATTCTTTTAGGGACTATTTCCCCTGTTATTATAACTTCTTCAAGGTTAAAACTCATAGGGCTTAGGTAAAAAACTTTACCTGAACCAGGAATAACAGTATCAACTAAAGTTTTATAACCGATACATGATAAATATATTCTACTTTTACATTCTATGTCATTTTCAATTGTCCCTTTTATATTTGAGATTGAGTATGACTTTCCCTTATTATCCAGTCGTTCAAAGGAAATGTTAACAAATGAGATCGGCTTACCTGTAAGTTTATCTTTGACTTCGAGGATGTATTCCTGAGCTAAAACTGGCGAGCCCAAAAATAGAATTGTTATTATTTTGAGAAAATAGTATTTCATAAGGTGAGCTTTTCTAAAGGCCCATGTCCAGTGCAGTACTAATATTGAAATTATTCAATTAGTGTTTTTTCGAATTTTATTTTACCAGATGATCTTCCTTCACTGGAAATAAATATAAGCTTAAATACTTTACCCGTGGCGGTTTTTACAAAGTACGTAAGATCATTTGCAAGGGAGAAATTATCTGTCATCCAATCATAAGTTTTCCAATCCGACCCAATAATAGAAATATTATCTGAAAAACCTGATAAAGTCGTATCGGCAAGTTCCGGACTAATACCTCTTACTTCGGCAACCTTTACATTACTGTTTGATAATATACCTGTTACAATATGCATACTTTTTTCATCAAAATAACGTGTAAAAAGTAAATCCCAGGTATTTGCTTCAGGTTCTCTGTTAATAATTTCACTATTAACCAAAGAATAATATATAAAATTCCTGGTACTATAATTACTAAGAGGCACATTTTCATAAATATTGACATTATCATCAAAATCCGCAAATTTGAAATGATATGTGTTAGTTGAGCCTTCTTTTAAATAAATAAAGATTTTCTTTAAACTACCATTTGCCAGTTGAATAGCATACATTTTTTGTCCAATTACATTATGATTAGTTGAGGTGCCACCATAGTATCCCCATCCCCAGTTATTATAAAGATTTGTGCCATGGTTAAATGCTCCTGCCAACCATGTAGTATCAGAATTGTAAAGTTCCTGCCAGCCAGAAATCCCTGTAGAATCTATTTCATTCCATTTTGATGTATCTGTCTCCGGATGAGCATATAGCTTAACTCCAGCACCCTCATTTACCAATATAGTAGCATTCATCATACTAGTTGC
>CBFCXR010000043.1:0-14969 GCA_965602045.1 uncultured Bacteroidales bacterium
ACGAGTGACGAGAAGCGAGCCGCGAGAAGCAAGCGACGAGAAGCGATCCGCGAGAAGCAAGCGACGAGCATCGAGCCCCGAGAAGCAAGAAACGAAAATCTATTCCAGTGTACTGAAATCAATCTCCGAAGTTTTATCTACTTCTGATAATTTGCCGTCTTTACATCTTAGTGTGCGGGCATCAAACTTTTTAAGAAGAGTGTAATTATGGGTCGCCATTATTACTGCCCGCCCATTATTACTTATTTCCCTGAGTATTTTCATAATTCCTTCGGAAGTCTCAGGATCGAGATTACCAGTTGGTTCATCGGCAAGTATTATTTCAGGATCATTAAGTAATGCCCGGGCAATAACCACGCGTTGTTGTTCACCACCTGACAGCTGATGCGGCATCTTATACCCTTTATATTCAAGCCCTACTTTATTTAAAACTTCAATAATTTTTTCGTCAATCTCCTTCTTGTTAGTCCATCCTGTGGCTTTAAGGACAAATAACAGGTTATCGTATATCGATCTGTCAATTAATAATTGAAAATCCTGGAAAACAATACCAAGTTTCCTCCTTAATCCCGGAATTTGCTTTCTTTTAATTTTGTCTAATTGATAGTTGACTACACTGGCTGTACCGACTTTTAAAGGCAGCTCCACATTTATTGTCTTAATCAGACTGGTTTTTCCACTGCCAACTTTACCTATTACGTAAACAAATTCTCCCTGGTTTATTTTGAAACTCACATCAGACAATACCAAATGATCATCATGAAAAATTGAAGCTTTGTCGAACTTTATTATATTATTATTTTTCTCCGTTTTAGTGCTTTGCATAATGTATTATATAAATATTTGCAGGCTCTTGCGACTATTTAATGAATTCATTCTCCATATCAATATTACTATCCGGCTCCGGATTTCAATTACGGGAACAAATATAATATTTTAGAAGAAGTTAATTACTACTTTAAATTAACATCATAACTATTTTAAATAACAAGGCTGGATTAAAAGCCTTTTTTTGCTTATTTTAACAATAGTCTTCATAACTAACACTTTTCTGTTAATTAAAAGAAAATATTATACAGGTAATGAACGTTTATAATCTGTAATTTTATGCAACTATCACAACTATCAAATACTTATGTAATGTATATTAAGGTTATAGTCAATATTTTTATATTCAGCATTGTTTTCAATAAAGCAATATTTTCACAGCAGTCATATTACCATATTCATGAGGATAAATACTATAAGAAAGGACTGGAATTATTTAACAAGGAGAATTACGGAAGTGCCAGGGAATATTTCCAGAAAGCATATGATTATTATGGCAGTAAAAACTCTGTGTTAAAGGCAAATGCCCAATACTATTCTGCATTATGTGCTATTAAACTGTTTAATGAAGATGCAGAGTATTTAACATATTTATTTGTAACCGAAAATAGTGAACATCCCTGGGTAAATAAAGCATTTTTTAATCTGGCCGGATATTTTTATGCGAAGAAAAAATATAAAAAGGCATTAATATATTACGATAAGACAGATATAAGCCTGCTGAACGATGAAGAACAGGCAGAATGTAATTTCAAAGTTGGCTATGGCTATTTTATGAAAGATGATTTGGAAAATGCAAGACTGGCATTTAATAAAGTAAAAGATTTGGATACTAAATATACTGCACCGGCAGTATACTATTATTCGCATATTAATTACAGCCAGGAAAACTATCAGACTGCGTTAAACGGATTCTTACAACTTACTGATGATGAAGCATTCTCACCTATTGTCCCATATTATATAACTCAAATATATTTTCTTCAAAAGAAATATGAGAAAGTAATTGAATATGCCCCGGGATTGATGGAAAATGTTACGGAAAAAAGGCTGGCAGAAGTGGCACGAATAACAGGTGAATCGTATTCCATGCTTAACCGTTATGAGGAAGCTGTTCCTTTCCTGGTAAAGTATATGGAAAATTCCAAATTTATTACAAAGGAAGACAAATACCAGTTGGCCTATGCATATTATAAATCCGGCGAATATATGAAGGCTGCAGATATGTTTGGTAAGCTGTCAAGCGGAAATACATTACTTTGTCAAAATGCCCTGTACCACCTGGCTGATTGTTATCTAAAGCTTGATGATAAGCACCAGGCAAGAATGGCATTTGCTTCGGCATCAAAATTAGATTTTGATCCCAAAATTAAAGAAGATGCCTTATTTAATTATGCTCTGACAACATATGAGCTATCATATTCTCCTTTTAATGAGGCAATTGAATCTTTTAATGACTATATCAGGCAATATCCTGTCTCAAAAAGGACAGATGAAGCTTATAATTATCTTGTAATGGCATACCTGAATGCTAAAAATTACAGGCTGGCTTTATCATCCATTGATAAAATAAGAGATAAAAACGATAATATAAAGAAAGCATACCAGAAGATTTCATATTACCGTGCACTTGAGCTGATAAATAATCTGAAATTCGATGAAGCTATTATTCTGTTAAACGGTTCAGTGAAATATGGAAGCTTTAACAACAAACTTGATGCACTGGCAAATTACTGGAGGGGCGAAGCTTATTACATATTAAAAGAATATGATAAAGCAATTGAAGACTATAAGCAATTTCTTGATAAGCCGGCTTCAGTTAATCAATTAGAATTTGATCTTGCACATTATAACCTGGGATATGCCTATTTTAAAAAGAAAGAATATTCCCAGGCAGCTTCATGGCTCAGGAAATACACAGGATTAGTTAAGGAAAGCAACAACATAACTGTTAGTGATGCATATAACAGAATTGGCGATTGCTTTTTTATTCAGACTGACTACTATTCTGCAATTGATTTTTATAACAGAAGTATTAATTCCGGTACTACGGATGTAGATTATGCAATATTCCAGAAAGGCCTGGCACTGGGAGTAATTAACAAACACGAAGAAAAAATCCGGAATCTGGATCACCTTCTGGAGTCTTATCCTAATTCAACCTTTGCAGATGATGCACTATATGAAACCGGAGAAAGTTATATTTCAAAACAGGAACATGAAAAAGCAATCCCGGCTTATAAAAAGATAATAAATACATATCCTCATAGCAGCTACGTTAGCAAGGCGTTAATAAAACTCGGATTAATATATTATAATACTGAAAATTCTGAGGAATCGATGAAATTATATAAAAGAGTCGTGAATGATTATCCGGGAACCGATGAAGCCCAAAGTGCCCTGAAAGGTATTAAAAACATTTATGTTGATATGAATGATGTTGACACTTATTTCGATTATGTTAATAATCTTGGTGATTTTGCGAAAGTAAGTGTAAAAGAACAGGACTCATTAACTTATATTACTGCGGAAAAACTTTATATGGCAGGTGATTGTGAGAATTCATCAAAAAGCTTTGAAAGATATATTGAACAGCATGGTAATGGAAACTTTATCCTGAATGCCCACTTCTATAAAGGTGATTGTAATTATCAGTTAAATCAATACGACAAGGCGATTAAATCCTTCAATTACATAATAGAAAGACCAAAGAGTGATTATACTGAGCAAGCATTGCTGTTCGCATCAAGAATTAAATTTAAACTCAAAGAATATTCAGAGGCTCTGGATTATTATAAAAGGCTGGAAGAAGTTACGGAATTGAATAATAATTTGAATGAAGCCCGTGTCGGTTTAATGCGCTGTTATTACATTCTCAAGGATTACAGTAATGCTGCAAGTACCTCAAAAGTTGTAATTAACTCTGAAAAAATTTCAAATGCACTGGAACGTGAAGCAAGATTTATACTGGCGAAATCCTTAATGGCCAAAGATAGAATGGTGCTTGCATTGGAAGAGTTTCAAAAGGTTGCTGCCGAGGTAAATAGTGCAGAAGGAGCAGAGTCAAAATTCAGAATTGCCGAAATATATTATACCCGCAACGAACCGGAAAAAGCTGAAAAAGAAATATTTGATTTATCTGAAAAAACTACTCCACATCAATACTGGATGGCAAAATGTTTTATCCTCTGGTCAGATATATTTGCTGATAGAGGTGACGATTTTCAGGCAATACAAACACTTCAGAGCATTATTGATTATTATGAAGAATCGGATGACGGTATCATAAATCTGGCAAAAGAAAAGAAAGAAAAACTGGTTAAAAAGCAACAAGCTGACGAACAATATATAGAACAGCAGGATTTGGAGATAAACATTGGAGATGAGTAACCATACTTAAATAATTTTTATGACTATTAATAAAATATTCTTCTTTAATATGAAATTGATATTGAAAAATTCATTATTTATTATACTACTGATTTTAGGATATAATTTATCAGGTCAGGAAATAAACAGGGATGTAATTGTAATAAAACCTTATGAGCCAACCTTATCTGATGCTTTTAAAATAAATACCCTTCCGAAAATAGATGATACGGTAACTTTCACACCATCCTTTAATTACTCAATACTGCCGGTCATAATTGCTACGGAATTTGAGCCAAAGTCTATTAATCCTGCGAAAATGACTATCCCTCTCACAAAGTTGTATAAAAACTATTTAAAGCTGGGTTTGGGAAATTATTTCACTCCCCTGGCAGAATATAGTATAAATAGTCTGCGCTCCAAAGAATACCTGGTGGGAGCTTATTTAAGCCATAAATCCTCTCCTTCTAAGATTAAACTGGATAATAAAGAAAAAGTACCAGCCGGATATAGTAACAATAAGATTAACTTATATGGAAAGAAATTCCTCAATAATGCCACCCTATCCGGTAACATGAAATTGCACAGCAATGGTATTCACTACTATGGATACAATACAGAACTGCCCAATGACACATTTCCCGATGTTAAAGGGAAAGACATAAAGCAAAATTATCTGTTATTCAGTTCGGCAATTGGCTTTCATTCTACTAATGCTGATTCAGTGAATATTAATTACAGTATCAGTGCGCAGAATGATTACTTCCATGATAAGTTCAAAAATAATGAAAATACATTGGTTCTTGCAGGTAGTTTAATGAAGCCAATTGGTAATCAGGCATTTAGCATATATGCTTCTGTAACAAATTTTCAAAGAAACAAATCGATTGATTCTGTAAACAATACAGTAATAACAGCGAAGCACTTGTATAGTAATCATTCATCAGAATGGAAGATTAACCTGGGATTTAATGCTTATATAGACATCTTAAACAAGACAAAAACATATATTTATCCCAAAGCTGATTTACAATTTAATATTGTTGAAAATATACTTGTCCCCTTTGTCGGTATTGATGGCTTTATGAATATAAACAGCTACAGGAGTATTGCTGGTGAAAATCCATTTATTACTCCCGGTCTGATTGCAAATAAATCCAGACATAAATTTGTTGCCTATGCCGGAATGAAAGGAAAATTTAGTTCAAAAAGTATGTACAAATTTGATGTAACTTATTCAACAATTGACGACATGCATTTTTTTATTAACGATACATTAATCGAATATCATAATCAGTTTACCGTAATTTATGACGATATAGAATTAATAAAATATCATGGTGAAATAAACTTTAATCTGGCTGAAAAAATAGATGTGTTATTACAAGGAAATTATTATAAGTACGTAATGACAGATGAAGAAAAAGCCTGGCATAAACCCGGATATGATATAAATTTAAATTTACTTTATAATTTAAGAAATAAGATACTTTTTGATCTTGATCTCACTGTTATTGGAGAAAGATTTGCAAAATCATTTAATCAAGCAACTGATCATAAAAAACTTGAGTCAATTCCTGATTTAAATTTTGGAATTGAATATCGCTATTCGAAGATATTATCAGGTTTTATTAACCTGTATAACATAACTTCATCCAGTCATTTTTTGTGGAATCAGTATCCGGTACAAAAATTTAACTTCTTATTGGGATTTTCGTATAAATTATAAGGAATTTAGATTAATTTTGCTATTCTTAAATCCCTAATTAACAAATCTTTAATTTGTTGATTATTTGTTGATAAATCCTTGATTTATAGCACTTTTTTTGAATATTAAATGCTTAAATTTTATTACTTTTGTTAATAACAATAACAATTAAGTCAGGAGGAATTTGAGAAATTGATAAAATTTTAATATCCCTTTCAAAGTTAGCTTAAACAACTCATCTGAACTAACTGGCAGGCACTAATTATTAAACCCTTTATTATATTCTTTTAAGAGTAGTAAAGATTTCAAAAAATTAACAGTATAAAAGAACATGGTTAAGAAAGACAGTGATAACAAGAAAATTCAGGATTCAAAGAAAAATGGGGAATATTCTGCCGAGAATATTCAGGTATTGGAAGGTCTTGAGGCGGTGCGCAAAAGACCTGCAATGTATATTGGCGACATCAGCACAAAGGGTTTGCATCATTTGGTTTATGAAGTAATTGATAATTCTATTGATGAGGCCCTGGCAGGATATTGTAAAAACATTGATGTTACTATTAACGGTGATGGCTCCATAACAATAACAGACGATGGCCGTGGAATACCAATTGACTATCATGAGAAAGAAAAGAAATCGGCATTAGAAGTTGTAATGACTCTCTTACATGCTGGTGGAAAGTTTAATAAAGATTCGTATAAAGTTTCAGGTGGGCTGCATGGTGTGGGTGTTTCCTGCGTAAATGCATTATCTTCACATCTATCTGTTATTGTCCGCAGAGATGGTAAAATATATCAGCAGGAATATGAAAAAGGGAAACCTCTTTATGATGTTAAAAATATTCCGGGAAATGATCAAATAGGAACAGAGGTAACTTTTACTCCGGATAATACAATTTTTATTACAACTGATTTTAATTTTGAAATCCTTTCTTCAAGGTTAAGGGAGTTATCATTTTTAAATAAAGGCATTCGCCTTTCAATAACTGATTTGAGGGAGCTGGAGGAAAATGGAAATGGTGACGAATACCGCAAAGAAACATTTTATTCTGAACATGGATTAAAGGAGTTTGTAGAATTATTAGACTCAACGAGAGAAAAATTAATTGCCAATATTATAAATATCGAAACAGTTAAGAATGATGTTCCGGTAGAAATAGCACTTCAGTATAATACATCATTTTCTGAAAATATCCATTCTTATGTAAACAATATTAATACAATTGAAGGAGGTACTCATCTGGCGGGCTTTAGAAGAGGATTAACCCGCACACTTAAAAACTATTCTGAAAAATCAGGATTACTGTCAAAACTAAAATTTGACATTAACGGTGATGATTTCAGGGAAGGATTAACAGCAATTATCTCAATAAAAGTTGCTGAACCACAATTCGAAGGTCAAACAAAGACAAAATTAGGAAATTCCGAGGTTATGGGAGCTGTGGATCAGGCAGTAAGTGCGTTATTAGGCCATTATCTTGAAGAAAATCCGAAAGATGCAAAAATTATTGTCAATAAAGTAATCCTCGCTGCGCAGGCAAGACATGCAGCCAGAAGAGCCAGAGAACTGGTTCAACGCAAGAATGTTTTATCCGGTTCAGGTTTACCCGGCAAGCTTGCAGATTGTTCAGATCAGGATCCTTCGGTTAGTGAAATATTTTTAGTTGAGGGCGATTCAGCCGGAGGAACAGCAAAACAAGGCCGCGACAGAAAATTCCAGGCTATATTACCTTTAAGAGGTAAAATATTAAATGTGGAAAAAGCAATGCCTCATAAAATTTTCGATAACGAAGAGATTAAAAATATCTTCACTGCACTGGGTGTTTCAGTTGGAACAGAAGATGACAGTAAAGCATTGAATTTAGAAAAATTAAGATATTATAAGGTAATAATAATGACAGATGCTGATATAGACGGAAGTCATATTACAACCCTAATCATGACTTTTTTCTTCCGTCATATGGAAGACTTAATTAAAAACGGACATTTATATATTGCTACTCCCCCACTCTATCTTATAAAAAAAGGAAAACAAGAAAAATACTGCTGGTCTGAAGAAGAACGGCAGGAAACTGTGAATGAATTCAGTAGTGGTAAGGAAGGAAATGTGCATATTCAAAGATATAAAGGTTTGGGAGAAATGAATGCCGGACAACTTTGGGACACTACCATGAATCCTGAATACAGGACATTAAGACAGATAACTATTGAAAGTGCGGCAGAAGCTGACAGGATCTTTTCGATGTTAATGGGAGATGAAGTACCCCCAAGAAGGGAGTTTATCGAAAAACATGCAAAATATGCAAATATTGACGCATAGGTTATATGCCTCTTCTGAAAAGAAGAAAATAAAAACTTCGGCCCTGATGAATAAGTTCAATTTAATATTTGTTTTTATTCTTATCTCCGGATATTTGTCGGGTCAATTGGATTATGTATTTTCTGATATCTCGGAAATGAGATGGGAACTTGACTACGAAGTTTACCTTAAAATGAAAAATGATTCTGCATATACTTTTGATATAGGGCAATTATTTCATATAAAAGATGAAAAACCAAATCCAACAGCTGATTTTATATTCTATCCTGTTAATCTGGATAAAGAATACATAAATAGTTTAAATGCAAGATATCCCGGTGAAAATAATCTTAGTGAGACAACCTCATATAAAACACTATGGAGTGCATTACATAAATCTCTTGGTGGAGGATGGGTGCATTTCACAAACTGTTTGTTATATTCTCTGGAATCACAACAACTTAAACTGGATGCTCCTCTGATGAAAAGAAATACTACCGAATGGAAACCTGATCCCCTGACAGATTCATATAAAAGGACAAGGAAATGGGAATATTTCATCCCACTGGATCAGAAATTAGCAATTAAAGAGTATAAAATAAGAATAAAAAAAGGTGAATTAGGAGATTTAAAAAATATACCCTCAGAATTCATTGAATTATTCCTTAAAACAAATAATAAGGACTACCAGGAATTTATTGAAACCGGAGAAGTAAATAAGATTGCAAAAATTGATTTGATCAGGATATTACTTGGAGCGAATTTTTTAGGCGAAATACAAATAAATTATATTAGAAGCCAGGTGTTAAATTCCGTAAAAAGCTACTCATTAAATAACATACCCTCAGTTTTGATCTTTGATGAATTTGATGCAGCAGGAGCTATAAGCATGGATTTAAATGGTTATAAAATTGAATCCATTGCTTTTAAAGCCACAGCAAATTTATCAAAAGAACAAATAGTTGAATATCAAAAAGAAATAATAAAAATTATAGACGATATTAACATTTATAATCAAAATTCTTTTCGTAAAAAACTACATAACTATTATCGTAAATGATAAGCACATTGAATACAAGTCCGGATTAATTTAAAATTTAACATTAATTCCTGCACCAAACATTTTAGAAATGGGAACATCAATATTACCGGCATTAACATAGGTTGCAGAGTGCCCATTTTCTACTGTTTTACTATACCCGGGATTATAATTCAAATTATTTTATTCTTCAATTTCAAAACTTCTTCTGACGGTTAAAAAATGTTAATTAATAACATGTTGCATATAAATTATTTAACTTTGCCAATAACTAATAACAACCAGTTGAGCATAATATTTGAAGAACCGGAACAAATCATTTCTCTACTTGTTAGTTAATAAAATACTAAAATGTAAAGTGCCATGAAAAAGAAGCAGATATTTATAAGTTTTATGATTGCAATTATTGGAGGGATAGTTGCTGTTTTTACATATTCAGTTTTCTTTGATAATAATGGAAGTAAAATAATAACAGCAACCGTAAAACAACCCATTGGATTTACGAAACTTAAAACCGATTTTAATGTAGATGCAGTGGATTTAACATACGCTGCTGAAAAAACTATACATGCAGTTGTAAACGTGAAAACACAGTCAGTAAGAGAGGCATACAGTAATCCAATACTGGAATTCTTTTATGGAGATAGTTATAAAGATTCCGAACCGGTCGTTGGATTTGGTTCAGGTGTCATTATTTCTGCTGATGGATATATAGTAACAAATAATCATGTTGTTGATAATTCTGATAATGTATATGTTACACTAAATGATAAACGGGAATTTGAAGCCGAGGTTATAGGAACTGATCCAAGTACTGATCTTGCCCTTATTAAAATTGATGCTGACGATTTACTGTATATACCTTATGGAAATTCAGATATTTTAAAAGTTGGTGAATGGGTTTTAGCAGTAGGGAATCCCTTTACAATAACATCAACTGTTACAGCAGGCATAGTTAGTGCAAAAGGTAAAAATCTGGGAATCATACAGGATCGTTATCGTATTGAATCTTTTATACAAACTGATGCCGCAGTAAACAGGGGAAATAGTGGTGGTGCACTGGTTAACACACAAGGTGACCTGGTAGGTATAAATACTGCAATATTATCCCCTTCAGGAGGTTATGTAGGTATTTCATTTGCTATTCCTGTTAGTATAGTGAAAAAAGTTGTTGCTGACTTAATCGAATTTGGTGTTGTGCAAAGAGCTATTTTAGGTGTAAGTATTCAGGAAATAAATGCAGATCTGGCAAAGCAAAAAGGAATAGATGTGCTCGAAGGTGTATATGTTTCTGAAATACGTGCAGATGGAGCAGCTAAAAATGCAGGAATTCTGACAGGTGATATAATCCTTGAAGTTAATGGAGTGAAGGTCAACAGTCCCGCTGAATTAACAGAACAAATTAACCGATACAGGCCAGGAAATAAAGTAACGGTTATCTTAAAAAGAAAAGGTAAAACGAAACAATTTGTAGTTACCTTACGTAACTTGCAAGGGGATACCAAGATTGTAAAATCCGGAGTTTATGATTCAATTCTGGGCGCAAAACTTACTCAAATAGATGATGATGAAAAGAAAAATCTTGGTATAAAATATGGAGTGAAAATTGCTGAGCTGAGATCAGGGAAACTCAGAGCTGAAGGGGTAAGAGAAGGATTTATAATTACTCAAATAAACAACAAACCCGTATATTCAGTTGAAGACGTAGAAAAGATAATTAATAGCCTTAAAGGTGGAGTATATATTGAAGGAGTTTATCCAAATGGTGTAAATGCTTATTATGCTTTTGGAATGTGAACCAGACAAGCTTAACATAAATAAAGGCTTGCTTTCTACAAGCCTTTTTTATTGCTAATACATATTGAATTTAAATAAAAAATAATCTATCTTTGCGACATTTTTAAACTGATATAATGAGACAGCTAAAGATAACAAAATCAATCACAAACAGGGAAAGTGCTTCTTTGGATAAGTATTTGCAGGAAATTGGCAAAGAAGGACTTATAACTGTTGAAGAAGAAGTTGAATTAGCCCAAAGAATAAAAAAAGGAGATAAAACTGCCCTGGAAAAACTCACCAGGGCTAATTTAAGATTTGTTGTTTCTGTAGCCAAACAATATCAAAATCAAGGCCTTAGTTTACCTGACTTAATTAACGAAGGTAATCTGGGTTTAATAAAAGCTGCTGAAAAGTTTGATGAAACAAGAGGTTTTAAATTTATATCTTATGCTGTATGGTGGATAAGACAATCAATTTTGCAGGCTTTGGCCGAACAGTCCAGAATCGTGCGGTTACCATTAAATCAGGTTGGATCTTTAAACAAAATTAATAAGGCATTTTCAAAGTTTGAACAGGAATTTGAGAGGACACCATCGCCTGAGGAACTGGCCGAAAATCTTGATTTACCAAAAGAAAAAGTTACTGATACTTTAAAAGTGTCAGGCAGACATGTATCAGTTGATGCACCTTTTGTTGACGGTGAAGATAATAGCCTGCTGGATATTTTAATTAATAATGACTCACCAAAGGCAGACAAAAAGTTGCTTAATGAATCATTAATGAAAGAAATTGAAAGATCCCTGGCAACTTTAACCGAAAGAGAAAGAGATATAGTAAAATTATTCTTTGGAATAGGGATCCAGGAAATGACACTTGAAGAAATTGGCGAGCGGTTCGGACTTACAAGAGAAAGAGTCCGTCAGATAAAAGAAAAGGCGATAAGAAGATTACGCCATACTTCAAGAAGCAAACTTTTGAAATCTTATTTAGGATAAATCATTATGGAAGAAATTAATTAAAGGCTGTCTCATAAGGGCAGCCTTTTTTATTTTTTCAATAACTTCTCGTAAGCATACATTTCATCACGATATCTGGCAGCTTCCACAAAATTTAATTCACTTGCTGCCTTTTCCATGGCTTTCCTGGCCTTTTCAATTGCTTTTTCCAATGCCCTGTTGCCCATATATTGTACAATCGGATCAGCCGCAATATCAACCTTATCAGGTTCTGTGTATGCTCCCGGTTCACCTGTTTTTAATCTAACCTCCTTCATAATATTCGAAGCTGCCTTAATTATTTGCTGTGGTGTTATTTTATGCTTTTCATTATATGCCAATTGTTTCTCCCTCCTTCTATTTGTCTCATCAATAGTCTTTTGCATTGACAGGGTAATAGTATCAGCATACATAATAACTTTACCATTTAAATGACGTGCAGCTCTCCCTGCTGTTTGAGTTAATGAACGCTCTGATCTGAGAAATCCTTCTTTGTTTGCGTCAAGTATGGCAACAAGTGAAACTTCCGGCAAATCCAAACCTTCTCTTAATAAATTTACTCCAATCAAAACATCAAACTTTCCACTTCTAAGTCCCTCCATAATTTCCACCCTTTCTAGTGTGCCAATATCCGAATGAATATACCTGCATCTAACATTATACTTTATTAAATAAGTTGTTAATTCTTCTGCCATTCGTTTTGTTAATGTAGTAACCAGTACCCGTTCATTATTTTTAGCCCTTATACTTATTTCTTCCATCAAACTGTCAATTTGATTCAGACTGGGCTTTACTTCAATGACAGGATCTAACAGTCCGGTTGGACGAACCAGCTGCTCAACAATTACTCCTTCACTTTTTTCAAGCTCGTAATCTGCAGGCGTAGCACTTACAAAAACGGTTTGATTTACCTTTTCTTCAAATTCCTCGAATCTTAAGGGACGGTTATCAATTGCGGCAGGAAGTCTAAAACCAAATTCAACAAGCGTTTGTTTTCGCGAATGATCACCGCCATGCATAGCTCTGACTTGCGGAAGAGTAACATGACTTTCGTCTATGATGGCTATAAAATCCTCAGGAAAATAATCAAGAAGGCAGAATGGGCGATGCCCCGGAGGACGTCCATCAAAATAACGTGAATAATTCTCAATTCCCGGACAATAACCTAGCTCTTTTATCATCTCTAAATCATAAGTAACCCTTTCCTTAATCCTTTTTGCCTCCAAATGTTTACCTATATCATTAAAATATTCAACCTGCTTTATCAAATCAACCTGGATTTGCTTTATTGCATTCTGCATTCGATATTTAGTTGTAATAAAAATGTTGGCAGGATATATAACTGCCTTTTCCAGTTTATCAGATGTCTTTCCTGTAAACGGATCAATAATCTCTATTTCTTCAATCTCATCACCCCAAAAAATAATCCTGTAAGCAAAATCACTATATGCCAGGAACACATCCACCGTATCACCATTTACCCGGAAATTGCCCCTTTTAAATTCCAATTCATTTCTTGAATATAAACTGTCAACCAGCTGCCTGAGAAATACATTCCGCTCAATTTGCTGGCCTTGCTTTATATTCAATGTATTACTCAAAAAGTCTTCAGGATTACCAATTCCATAAAGACATGATACGGATGAAACTACAATAACATCTTTTCGACCCGAAAGTAAAGATGAGGTAGTACTTAATCTTAATTTTTCAATCTCATCATTTATCGATAAATCCTTTTCAATATAGGTATCTGTTACAGGAAGATAAGCCTCCGGTTGATAATAGTCATAATATGAAACAAAATACTCTACAGCATTATTTGGGAAAAATTGTTTGAACTCTCCAAATAATTGGGCAGCTAATGTTTTGTTATGACTCAATACTAATGTTGAACGCTGAATTTTCTCAATTACATTGGCAATAGTAAAAGTTTTCCCTGAACCTGTTACACCCAAAAGTGTTTGAAACGGAAGCCCCTGCTTTATTCCGTCCACCAACTGCTGTATGGCTTCCGGCTGATCGCCTGTTGGCCTGTAATCCGATTCAATTTTGAATTTCATAAACCATAAAATTTAATTACTAAAATAAAGAAAACTATCGCATTTGTTAAACTATATTTTAATTAATGAGAAATATCAATAAACTATCTTTATGCAATAATTTTTTTATATCTAAATTCGTTTAATATTATCCTGCACAATAAAAGATGAAAAGAAAATTATCAATATATATCAAAACATTAATATGGGTAACATTTTTCGCCATTGCAATGGCCTACCTTGAAAGTGCTGTTGTAGTGTACCTTAGAGAATTATTATACCCCGAAGGTTTTGGATTTCCCCTTGTAACTGTTGACAGTCATATTATTTTAACCGAAGTATTTCGCGAGATTGCTACAATTATTATGCTTCTTGGTATTGCGCTAATATCAGGGAAAAATTCCACTGAAAAATTTGCATGGTTTATATATTGCTTTGGGATCTGGGATATATTCTATTATCTGTTTTTAAAAATATTAATTGGATGGCCTGAATCATTTATGACCTGGGATGTCCTGTTCCTTGTCCCCGTAACATGGGTAGGACCTGTTATCACACCAGTAATCACCTCATTAACCATGATTCTGCTTTCGGGATATATAATCTATTTTAGTTCAAAAAACATAATCGTATCTATAAAATGGAGGGAATGGGTATTATGGATTGCCGGTTCATTAATATTAATCATTTCATGGTCGTGGGACTATTCAAAATATATTCTCAAACATTTATCATTCAGGGAATTATGGGATATCACCAATAAACAGGCCCTTTTCAATATTGCACAGGATTATATTCCCGAATCGTTTAACTGGCTGTTATACTCGGCTGGAGAACTGATCATACTCTCTGGCATCGGACTGTTTTTTCTGCGATACAGGAAGAAAATATAGAAATAGGGACAGCCCCCTTT
>CBFCXR010000044.1:0-14349 GCA_965602045.1 uncultured Bacteroidales bacterium
AAATAATTTCCTTTAATAGTATCTGTCTTAAAATCCCATATGCCGGATACCTAATCCAGGGGGAGACTAATTGTTTTAGTTTTCAACTAGTTGGCAGACTTTCACATTAGTTAAGCTATATATTTAAGTTTTAAGACAGATACTACATTTATTTTACAAATACATAAGTTGTGACAAAAAAGATACTGTCTTTTGTTGCGTTTTCTTTTTTAGTCCTGGTTCAGTTATCTTCACAGAACTTTTACTTTAAAGGAAAGGAAATAGATCCAAATAAAAGTTATATCATTATTCTCAGTAATGGAACTCAAACCTCCGGAAAAATATTAAATGTTGATTACGAGAAAGGTGTTACAATTCAGTTTTCAAAGAACAGCACATATACCTACAAAGTTGATCAGGTTACAAGTGTCAGGGAATTTTCTTCGTCAAATATATGTGCAGGTTTAGGTATAGGTATTCCTTACGGGATTTTTGGCTTATTTGCGGAATTCAGACCAATAAGTCATCTGGGTATCTCCGGTGGTTTCGGTACTACTATTTTTTCAGGTATAGGCTGGAATGTTGGTAGTAAATTCTATATCATGGAACCGGGATTTACGGTAAGGCCTTTTATCTCCGGTTATTTTGGGACTAATGGTATTGTTAGTATCAGAGACCAATATTATAATTCGATTGTCTCTGAAAAATATACCGGTTTAAGTTTAGGCGGTGGTGTAAACGTTTGCTTTGATGAAATGAAAAAACATGAGTTTCTTATAGAACTTCTGTATATTATCAATCCGGAATTTTTTGACAGGGCCGAAGAGCTGAAACCGGAATATGATTTCCCGGAATTCGGGTTGTTCCCGGTCAAGATCGCCATTGGTTATGCATATAGGTTTTAATAGGTTATTTTTATTAAGCTTTAGTTGAAAACTTAAGCCATCCTACACTATTGATAAGTAATAAAAATTCCTTAAATTTATTTGTCAATAAATTGAACTAAATCCTGTCTTATATGAAAATAAAATCAGTATTTAAAACTGCTTTCGTAAAATCATTTACTGCAGTTCAGGTTGTTATCTTTTTCAGTATTTGTATATACTCACAGGACAAGAACCTTGTACTAAACTATAGTTTTGAGGAATATAAAGATTGCCCGGAATCTCATAATCCTGAAAACCAGTCTCACATGATAATTCCCGGCTGGACATATCCGACATTTGCAGCACCTGATTTTTTTAACAGGTGTAGCCCTCATGATGCCGGGGTCCCCAGGAATTTTGCCGGCACTAGTGAGCCCAGAACAGGAGATGGGTATATAGGTGCTATTTTAAGCGGAACTTTTGAAGGCAGAAGAGAGTATTTTCAGGGTGAACTAAAAACTCCTATGGAAGCAGGGGAAAAGTATTGTGTAACATTTTATTACAGGCTTGCTTCAGGTTCACGCTTTGCTGTTGATCAACTGAGTATTTCTTTTTCTGAGAAAAAGATTTTAAAAGAAGGAATTGTTGCTTTGGGAGGGTATCCCGCGTTAAACAATATAGATGGATTGTTTCTTGATAATGTTGAAGACTGGGAACAGAAGTGCCATGTTTATACTGCAAAAGGAAATGAAAAATATTTTATAATTGGAAATTTTAAAAATTATGAAAATACGAATTATGTGGTTACAGATAAAAATATAGTTAATCTTCGTAATAAAGCATATGCTTATTATTATTTTGATGATATAGTTATAAGTCATCTTGATGACTGTAACACCTGTCCGTGCGTGCAGCATGATTTCGAAGCCAGGGTAATCAGCACATCCTATACAGGTGGCCTTGATCCTATTACAGGAAAGGTTAGGAAAATCATAAATGACGGCTATATTAAAGTTGGAATCCTGGGAGGCACTCCCCCTTATAAAGTAAAGTGGAACAGCAACAGAACAGGTACTGAATTGAAAAACCTGCCGGGTGGCATTCATACTTATGTCGCATCTGATGCTAATAATTGTTTATCTAAAGGCTCCGTTACTTTTAAAGAGCCTGTGATTGTTAAGGACGAATTCGCCGAAGGATTGAAAAATATAGAGGAGGGCTCAGCCATTGTTCTTGAAAATATATTTTTTGAGACCGGAAAAACCGAATTATTGCCGGTGTCCTATACCGAACTTAATAAAGTTTCAAGTTTCATGATTGAAAATAATATTAAAAAGATAGAAATATCAGGACATACCGATAGTGAGGGTTCTGACGGTTATAACCAGAAACTTTCAGAAGGCAGGGCAAAAGCTGTGGTTGATTACCTCATATCTACAGGAGTGCATCCTGTAAGTATTCAAGCTGTTGGCTATGGGGAAACCAGACCAATTGACACTAATCTTTCTGAAGAAGGACAAGCCCAAAACAGAAGAGTTGAATTTATGTTAGTAAAAAAGTAAACATATGAAAAAAGTATTGATGATCTTTCCGGTTTTATTATTATCACTGGCTATAAATGCCCAGAACACTAAAAAAGGCTATAAACATCTTGAAAAACTATCTTATGATAAAGCAAAAGAGGAATTTAATAGAATACTTATAACAGATAAAGAAAATGCTGCTGCCAATTTTGGGATGGGATTAATTTATGGCGATGAAAAATCTCCTTTATATAACATCATTCAGTCATGGTCATATATGACAGTTGCTGATAAGAATCTGGACAACCTTACAACGGAAGATACTGAAATTGTCGGGGAGTATTTTGCCAACACTGAAGTGAGACGCAGCAGCCGGGCTCCCAAAAAGAAAATGGAGCATGCAATTGGAACTATTGAAGCAACACTTATAAGATACATAAGGGAAGAAAATAAACTTGAACTTGCTTATGAAATAATTAATAAGTTTCCTGATTTCAGGCATTATGACAACATTGTACATATAAGAAATCATCTGGAATTCAGAAAGTATGAGAAACAAAATACTCTTGACGGATACCTGGAGTTCATAGCAAAATTTCCTGATGCTGCTCAGATCGGTAAGGCAGAAAAGTACATAAGTAAACTTGCTTTTATAAAAGCAAAAAACATAAATACTGTTGGAGCTTATGAACAATATATGAAGAAATATCCTGATGCAGTAGAACATAGTGCTGCCATAAAAGGAAGAAATGCTGCAGCTTTTGCCAGGGCCAAAAGTATTAATACACTGAAAGCATATGAAGATTTTATTATTGATTATCCTGAAGCACTTGAAGTGGCAGAAGCTAAAAAGTTGCAGAAACAACTGCTTTACGAGTACGCGAAGAGGATTCAATCACTGGATGCTTATAATGAGTTCATTAAAAAATATCCGGAGGGTAATCAGTATATAGACATTTTCAATCTGAAATCACAGGACCTGGGAATGAAGTTTATAAATAAGAATAACCTTACCTGGGATAATATCATGTGGTCAAAAAGTTTTGATAATGAGCAAAATATTGAAAGCTCCGGTGGTGTAGCTGTCACTTCAGATGCCAGGTATATTATCGGTGGCACAACCTTGCAGGAAGATTCCCTGTGGAATGATGCCTGGATTATAAAACTTGACTCCGATGGGAAAATGATTTGGAATAAAACTGTAGGTGATAAATATGAAGACAAAATTTTTAAAGTTGCTGTAAATTCTAATGACGATATCATATCCCTGGGATACACAAATTTAAGTCCGGATCCAGCCTCAAGAGAGGTATGGGTATTTAAAATCGATTCCGAAGGTAAAAGAATCTGGAACAGGAGTCTGGGAAAATGGGATGTAACTTCTCTTCTGGTTAATAATAATAACGAAATATTTATTGGAGGATATGTTACGAATGATTCATTGTGCAATTATTCAATTATGGTTATTAATGATAAGGGGAAAAAGCTATGGAAAAGGATTTTTACCGGAATTGGAGAAGTTAATTCACTGTCTGTTTGTCCCGATGGCAATATTATAATGGCCGGAAGTAATTGGGGAATTAAAATGAGCTCTAAGGGATATATAAAGTGGGAAGCGGTATTTGAGCCGTTTGATAATATAACCGGTGTTGCAGTGTCAAATACAGGTGATGTTTACTTTGCCGGTATAAGAGCTGCAGAAAATTTTGTGCTTTATAAATATTCCAATGAAGGATATAAAGTATGGAACAAAGAATTTGAAGGCTTATCTGATGTGGAAAATATTTTTAAAATCATTTGTGCCGACGAAAGGATTATGGCTATAGGAAATACAATTCTTGAATCATTTATACAAACCTTTGATTCAAACGGCAATTTAATAGCCAGCCAATCTTTATCTAAGAGTGTAACTTTAACAAATATAATTACGGATAATAGGGGGAATTTAATAATACAACTTTCAACTGATAATATAAATGTGATAAAGAATCTAGGTATTAACCTTTAACTTCTTATTTCCTGGTTTTGGAATTAATGAACCATCTTCCTTTTCAATGTACTCAGGAGCAGTTTGTATAAGCACGACGAGAACAATGAATGAAATGATCAAAAAATATATTATAAAGAGAATAAATATTTTCGACACTATACCAGTTTATTTTCATTTTATAATGACAATATTACAATAATAATTTGCGTTTTACAACAGTTTGTCAAAAATATTTATGATTTTTTACAGTATTATTTGGCTTCTAAACAATTTGTTATACCACTATAATATATTGATATGTCTTTAGAAAAAGACTTAAAAGAAAAGATTATACGGCAACAAAGGGATGAGATTGATAAGCAAAGGAAAGAGTTGACTGAAAGCATTAAATATGCCAGCTATATACAAAATGCTCTGCTAACCTCAGAAAAAAGTATTAAAAAAATATTACCCGAACATTTTGTAATCTTTATTCCCCGGGATATTGTCAGCGGGGATTTTTACTGGGTATCCAAGAAAAAATCAGAACTTATTATTTCTGTTGCTGATTGTACAGGTCACGGTGTTCCCGGAGCATTCATGAGCATTCTGGGAATTACTTTGCTAAGCGAAATAGTTAACAGGGGAGGTTATACTTCAGCCGGCAATATCCTTAATCAGCTTCGCGAAAGCGTTATGAAAGCTCTAAATCAAACCGGGCAGGAAAATGAACAAAAAGATGGTATTGATATGGCACTTTGCATTATTAATCTTGAAACAAATCAAATGGAATTTTCAGGAGCTTTTAATCCGGTTTATGTCATTAAAAAAAACAGGTTAATAGAAATGCGTGGGGATAAAATGCCTATTGGCATTGCAGCTTTGGAAGAAAATACCTTTACAAATCATAAGTTGGAACTTGAAGAAGGTGATAATGTATATATGTTTTCAGATGGTTTCGTTGATCAATTTGGCGGCTCAGATGGGAAAAAATTTAAATACCAGCCTTTCAGGAACCTGCTGCTAAATATATACAATCTGCCGATACATAAACAAAAAGAACAAATTTTATCTGCTTTTAAGCGATGGAAAGGTAACCTTACTCAGCTAGATGACGTATTAATGTTAGGTTTCCGATACCATGTTAATAATTAATTGGTAAAAATTCAACTAAGAGAATTATTTTTAAATATTTTGCGATTTAGTTTAATATTTATTATTGAATTTAATGAAATTAAAATCCTTTAATATTAATAACTACCGATCTATTATCAATTCGGGATGGAGCCATCTGGCTTATGATAATATTACTGTCCTTATTGGTCAGAATGAATCCGGAAAAACATCAGTACTCGAGGCCCTGCAAAGCTTTTATGAAGGTAAAATTTCTGATGATGTCCTCCGAAGTGATATGACATTCCCATTAGTTAGTTGCTCATTTGACCTGGAAAATAAGAGAATCTTTGATTTATTGGATCAAAGATTAGTACCTGAGGAACTAAAAAAAATACTAAAAGAAAAAAGAGAAATTACTATTTCAAGGGAATGGATACAGGATAAATCGAGTAAATTAAAAATCGCGGATCCCGAGGTTCTGAAATATTATGAAAAAATAAATAAAGATAAGCAGGCAATAGAAGAAAGAGTTCAACTGGAAATAGATGAGTTGCAGAAAAAGTCCGATACTATTTTCAAAGATATGGAAATAGCTGAAAGTGAAAAACATGATGCAAAAAAGCAACTTAGCGAGTGTTATCAGGAACTTGAAAATGCAAAAAAAGCCCTGCGTAAATCAAGAAAACAAAATGAAAAACTAATTGCTCAGCAGGAATATGAATCGGCTCAAAAAAAATATTCACAAAAAGAAGAAGAATACAATAAAAAGGTTGATGTTTTTGAAGATTTAAAAATTCAAACTCAGGACGTATCTGAAAAAACACGTATTTGCATAGCATGTAATGATATGTCAGAGTCAGTCAAAATATCAAGGAATGAGTTGAATATATCCGCCAATAAAATGAAAGATGCGGAACATATTTATGAAATATGCTCTAGTGAAAAAGAAAAAAAATCTGCATATCAGAAATTACGTTCAGCAAGATATGAGTTCTCCATAGCAATAAAAAAGCATAGAAATCTTGAAGAACAAGCTATATTACAAAAAGTTATTGCTGATAAAATATTTAATGGCGAGAAATATAAAGCTGCTGAAGATGAAGCAAGAAAAGAATTTGAAAAACAAAAGAAATTCTATACGGTTGAAGACATTGGTAAGGAGTTATTCAAACATATTCCTGTATTTGAATTTTTTGAAGATTTTGCCAGCCTTTTGCCAAATAAAATTGATCTCGAAGACCTGCTAACTGAAAATAGTAGCTGTGAAGGTTACAAAGCAGCAAAAAATTTCCTGAAAATAGCAGGATTGGATGCTGATTTCTTTAGAGAAAAAAATCATAGAATTTTAAAACAAAAAATTGAGAATCTTAATGGGGAAATAACAATTAATTTCCAGGATTATTGGAGGCAAAATGTGGGGAAAGACAATAAAATCAGACTTAATTTTGAACTTGAACACTATGATTATACCCTTCCGGAAAAAAGTGGCAAACCATACCTTGAATTCTGGATT
The DNA here is from genome assembly GCA_965602045.1 of uncultured Bacteroidales bacterium. GTDB lineage: Bacteria > Bacteroidota > Bacteroidia > Bacteroidales > UBA10428. The sequence continues at coordinate 6,967 of CBFCXR010000044.1, forward strand.
AAAGATAAGCAGGAAAGACTATATCCGAAACAAAGGAGCAGGGGAGTAAGATGGTTTCTGTCTTTTTACCTTGAGCTTAAAGCTACTGCCAGATTAAATAGTGTCAACAGAGTTTTGCTTATTGATGAGCCCGGATTGAGTTTACATGCAAGGGCGCAGGAAGATGTACTTGAAGTGTTTGAAGATTTAAAAGAAAGTATGCAAATTATTTATTCTACTCATTCACCACATCTTGTTAATATCGACAAGATTTACCGGATACTTGCAGTACAACGCACAGATGAGAATATTGAGAATAGCGAAACTATAATTCTGGATACCAAGTCGCTCCACTCTGCATCTATGGACACTTTATCTCCAATATATTCATTGATGGGAACACGCCTTAATGAACAACAGTTTATCCAGAAGAAAAATAATGTTTTAATAGAAGATACAGTTACATACTACTACGTTAATACAATTGCCAGATTATTGGATTTTAAAAACGCATTCTTCCTGCCTGCAACCGGCGTATCAAATATTCCAATCCTTACAAATATTATGATAGGCTGGAAACTTGATTTTATTATATTAGCAACTGACAATGATGAATCCAGGCAAATCCGGGATGAATTGAAAAAATCTTTTTTTATTAAAAATGAAGAAGGTACTGATGATAAAATTTTAGTATTAAAAGGATTCAATATCATTGAAGATATGTTTTCAGCTATCGACTTTAAAAAATATGTACTGCATCAGCGAATTGGAATAACTGAATCAATTTCAGAATATATTGAAACCAATGAACTGTCACGAACAATTTTAGCATCTGAATTTGTTTCACATATTCAGGATCAAAATGTTAAATTCTCTGATTTTGATGATGTGACACGGAAAAATTTCAAGACATTATTTGATAAACTTGGTACTTTTCTTAAATAAATCCTTCCTTTTTATAACTTTTTTCAAAAAAAATTGCCCGATCGGTAAAAAATATTTAATCTGCAATATAAGTTTTCAGAAATAATTAACATCAATTGTATTTGACTGAATACCAATTAATTAGATTATGCATATTTTTTAATTTCAAATTAATTTTTATGCAAAATCTGAGCCTTATTTGATAGCAAAGTCAAATTATTTTGACAAACACATTATTTTTTTTGACTAATTTGTATATATTTGTGACCAATTTTCGTATAAGTATTCATAATTCGTAAATTATGGGACTTCCAATTTTATTGTTAATACCGATAGTGTCATTAGTAGTTTTAGGATATTTAGTTATTACAGCTCCTGAGCAAAGAGGGGCTAAATAAGAAATTACTATACTTAAGACCTGCGATTGAAGAAACAGATTCTGTTATCCTGTTTCTTTTTTATTCTCCCTAAATTGTATATGTTAATAAACATTTCTTTATCATATGTTCAGAATTAGTTAATTTTGGCAGATGTTGCTTATTAAAATTATTTCTTATTTATTAGCAGAATTAAAATAATTTAATGTTCCAGCGAAAAGGATTTGCTTGTTATTTTTTAACTCTAACTATAGTAGTTATATTATGTAGCTCTATTTCACGGAAAAGCAATGCTCAAAATTATCAGATAATTGATTATTACAGGGAACTAAATTTAAAATTCAATTCGGATAATGAGAAAAAATTTGAAAAAGCGATAAATCTGCTTAATGAAGCGGATCTGAAATTAAATGAAGCTAACCAGATGTATTCTGCGCTGGATGAATCTGAGAAGAGGTTAGCTCTTTCATCAGAATATGCTAAAGGAGTTAAAAAGCTGGTTGACGCATCAGAGCACTATAAAGAAGGTCACATTATAATTTTCAAAGTATTTAAGGATAAGGCAAGGGAATTTTGGGATGAAATGCAGGAGTCAAATCATTATGCTGCCGGTATGGAAAAGGCAAAGTATTATGAAAGGCAGGCCATGAAGCATTTCAATAGGGCGCTGCTGAAAAGAGATATTATTACTGATGCTGATCAGTACGGTTTTGGCCTTCATCAGATGAAGGAAGCATTCGAACTTGAGAAACTGGCAATAAGAGACCAGGGAAGAGCTGTTCAAATTTACCAGGATTTCCCTGTTGAGTACAACTACGGGTGGGAAGAGGATGTTTCTCTCGAGGAAATTCTTGCTTTAAAAAGAAATCCTGCTTTAAGGGAACCCCCACAGGACATTTTTGCTACAGTAGATAAGGAAATAGAAATTGATTCATCACTGCTTAAAGAGATTATTTTTAAAGTTCAAATAGCTGCACATACTGTACCGCTTACTGAAGAATATTTAAGGACGATTTATAAGGGAGGAATGAAAATTGATTTAATATTCGAGGAGGAATGGTACAAGTATTCAATAGGAAGATACAAAGACCTTGAAGAAGCAACAGGAACTCTGGAGAAATGTAATGTAAAAAAGGCCTTTATTATTGCTTATCAGGACGGTAAAAAACTGACTATCGAGGAAGCACTTGAAAGATTGTCATACCAGGAAAAGGTTAATAAAGAGTTAGACGATAAATAGGCAATTCTTTAATTAAATTACCTTCCCCCTTAACAGTTGGTTTTATTATAATTTCCTTTGCCGGTCCCAGGGTATTAATTATTTGTTTTGTCTCATAAGAAATCCTGTTTGTGTTATTTGTATGTTCAACATAATAACCTCCATACTCATATCCCAAAGTAAATTTTATGACTTTAAACCAGTTTTCAGCATCCTGAATATCTGAGGTTATATAGATATTAATACTATCACTGTTTAACAGAATACTTTTATTAATCATGTCTTTTTCCATAACTCTAATACTATCAATAGAAAGTAATGGTTCCGGTATATTCTTCACAGGAAAATACTTATAGCCAATAAGTACAATATCAGAATTCTCTTTTTTAAACAGTAAAAACCGGGCTTTCCCCGGTCTTTTTGGTATTGATAAATAATCTGCACTATCAGAAAGTATTATTCCATTATTTACTTTCAGAATATATTCTCCCGATTCTTCCAGCTTTAAGTAATTTATTCTTATTTTATTATCTATCCCCACATATAAAAAGTTGTTCCTTGAATTTAATGCAAGAAGTATACTGTCAGCTAACTCTTCTCCATACCTTGTCTGGCATGCAGCATTTTGATTTATGCCTGAGAATACTATTATGAGAAATATTATTTGATAAATCCTTGTCATTACATAAATCTTAAAATATGATTTAAGATATAAAAACAAATTAACTGTTCTTAATTTAGTTTTTAACATAAATTCTATAATTACCGGGAATTGGATTTGCTTTTTAGTTTAGTTGCAAGCATACCACAGGCAGCAGAAATATCCAGTCCCCTGGAAGTTCGTATAGTTGTAAATATTCCTTTTTCATTAAGTCTATTCCTGAAATCGTTAATTGTATCCTCATCAGAACATTGCAATGACGATCCGGCAACCGGATGATACCTAATAAGATTAATCCGGCAGTGAAGCCCGTTCAACAGACTTACAAGTTTATTCACATGTGCATTTGTGTCATTAAGACCTTTAAACATGATGTATTCAAACGATATCCGTCGCTGTCGTCCTAAATCATACTCTTTCAGTGTTTTAACAATATTTTCTATAGGGTGTTTCTTTTCCGATGGTACAAGATATTTTCTTTCGTCTTCTATCGGAGAATGTAAACTTACAGCCAGATGGCAATTACTCTTTTCAATTAACTGGCGGATTTCAGGCAGTATACCAATAGTTGAAACAGTAATTCGTCTCGGACTCATGGAAAATCCGTAACCGGAAGTTAATATTTCAAGACTATTCAGCACAGTATCCACATTGTCGCAAGGCTCTCCCATGCCCATATAAACGATATTTGTAATACTTCCGTGTTCCGGTATGTTTTTAATCTGACTTAATATTTCACCTTCAGAAAGATTACCCTGAAAACCTTGCTTGCCGGTCAAACAAAATATACAACCCATTTTACAACCAGTTTGAGTTGAGATACATAAAGTCTTTCTTTTTCCCTCCGGTATAAATACTGTTTCAATGTATTTATCATCTCCAACATCGAATAGATACTTCCTGGTTCCGTCATTGGAGGTCTGCTCCTTTACAAAAGAATTGAGGTGAATTTTATACTCCTTTTGCAGAATACTTCTGACCGGTTTTGACAGATTGGTCATTTCATCTATAGATGAGATATTTTTCTTATACAACCAGTCAGCAATTTGCATTGCTGTGTATCCCGGTAAATGCAACGATTTAACTATATCATTTAATCCTGATAATGTTTTCCCAAACAGGTTATTGTCCATGGATCAATAAAGATTTCTTACTTACAAATGAATAAAACAAATACAATAATATATGCAAATTTAATATTATTAGGATTCCTGCTTACTGTCAGTCAGGTTTTCCTTCCCGCAAGCCATTTATTTCGTCTCGCCGCATGCGGGACGACTTACTTTTTTTTCAGGAAAAAAGTAACAGAGAAAACCTGTCCTGCTCGAGGACATAAAATAAATCAATTCTACAGGAGAAATAAAAAAAGCTCCAACCGCATTAAGCGGGAGGAGCTTTGATACCTGATACTTGTTTTTAAAAAGGCCTGTTAAAAATTATCTTCCGGTTTAATATATTTTAATCTGACCTGGATTTTTTACTACAATTTCAGGTCCTTCGTTAAAGGAAGTTATAAGACCTGTGACTATCATATGCTCCCTCTCAAAATATCTTTCAGGCCTGTTACTATACCTTCTTGCTATCCAGCCAGGTATTACTACTGTAAAATCATGATATGGATAGTATGCACCAAAATATGCAAAATATTCATCGGTGCTCCTGGAATAGAATACTTCATAGATTTTTCCATATACATTTATAACTTCACCTGCATAGAACGATGCGTCATAAGCTGTAATCGTTGGTATTCTATAACCAATAGGATATGACCACCACTCAACTACCGGATATATTCTGTAATATTCGTGTCTCATTGCATTAGTCCAGTATATATTAATTCTGTGAGGTCTCCGGTAAGGATATATTCTTGCCCTGTATTCCCTGGAGCGGGGTGCATGGTGATAACTATATTTTACCGGCCTGCTATCAATATATTTTCTTGATGATGGGTAATGAACTGCTCTGTTATTCGCATTTACAGTTCTTCTGCCATCATTATTTACCGTATTACGGTTTCTTGCTGAATAATTAGCATTATTATTACCATTTGGAGTTCTACGACTACCGGAATAAGCATTACCGCGATCACTTTTCACATCCACTTTTCTTTGTGCAGTATTTTTTGAATACGTGTGATTATTATCTGAATTATCCCGTCTTACATTATTTTTTACTGTATTATTTGGTTGTCTTTCTGTTCTGGTAACAGCTCTGCCTGCATTTGTTCCTGATTTATTATCAGCACTTTTCCTGGATGAGTTAATCTCTGGTTTTCTGGTTCTTGAATTATCTGCATTATTTGTAACCTTTCTATCGTTATTTTCATCCCTGGCATTCTTCGGACTATTGGCAGTTCTCCTTGAGGACTGATTAAATGAAGTTGCGGCCATCAACAACATCACCAATATTATTATATATTTTTTCATGAGTTTATAATTTATATTAAAACTGTTACAATATCGAATGCAAATAAAGTGCCAAAGTTGTAAAGCATTAATATATAATGAATTAATGGCTATATCCATCCATTCAGTTTATAGTAAAACAAAGCCAGAAATTCTCTCATTATTAATATCTCATATTTTAGATGTGTCCAGAATCTGTATCTTATTGCGACATTATTACCTACGTCAGGAAGATATTTTTTTCCGCCAATATCTTTGTTTTCATATTTTATGTCTGATTCAATTGCCCTGTGAAATGCAGGATAACCGTTTGATCTGCTAAATCCTAATTTTTTAAATGTTAGAACACTTCTTTTAATATGTTCAGGAGAGGTAATTATTGTTATATGTTTTTCTTTTATATCTGGAATATCAAACCCGGAAATATGCAGGGCCTGTGCTCTTGTATTAGTGCCTTCTGCCTCAAAGATGATTCTTCCGGAAGTAATACCCCTTGTTATTAACTCCCGGGCCAGTATATTTATAGAACTTGAGACATCCCCTGTATCACCCGGAAGTGCGATAATTATTTTTGCTTCCGGAATTTCTTTAGCTATAGTTGCAGCAAAGTAGCTGCGCATCAGGTTAGATTCTTCAGGCATACCTCCGCCACCCAGTAGTATAAAATACTCTGTGTTTTCATAAGATTTTATATTACTTGTTCCCAGCCAGTAATAAATCCAAAATGGACCTGATGTAAAAGCAAATATTACAAGTATGAAATTAATAATCCCCAATACTATAAATATATTTCTGAATATTCTGAATAGCTTGCTGCTTATACGAGAGCGCACAATTTTTGCAATTGTTTTTGATATTTTCATAAATTGTACCTAAAAATATGTTTGCTATAAAAGTTCAAAAGTAAAAAAAATCATTATATCAACTGAATAGTAATCTTTGTCAATTTATTCAAGCTTAATATGAAATATTATATATATTTGTATAAATATTCGGATTTCTTTATAATTATCAAGCTTTTACAATATAATATTTTTAATTGTTGATTAATTATTTTTATATTTGAAAAATAACAGGTAGACGAGATGAAAAATATTTTAGTAAAATCAGTTCTTATAGCAATATCGTTTTTGTTTCCTTTCACATCCAACTCACAGATTCCAAATGCCAACTTTGAAGAATGGTCAGAAATTTCAAACATGTTAGTTCCTGACAGTTGGGCCTTTATGGCCGTTGAGGGTGTTGCTGTTCCAATTACACAAACTGCATATAGTCATGCAGGAACGTATGGAATCCATGGTGAAGTATTAGATAATGGTACTCTTCCTCCTTTTTCATTGATAAGTCCGACTTTAGTTTCTGTTCCGGCGGGATCTGAGGATCTTGGATTTCCCGTATCTGCGAAATATAATATTTTAGGAGGATTTTATAAATTTAGTCCTGTTGAGGGTGACAAGTTTATAATAAATGTTACTATGTATCGTGATACAGTGCCTATTGGAATTGGATCATTAATTGAACAGTCGATAACCTCTACATATACACCTTTTTCAGTTCAGATTGGTTATATATCAGAAGAAACCCCTAATATTTGTTTGATAACCTTTTCAATTTGCGGACCTACAGGTTCAAATGACTATCATGAAGGATCATCCTATATTGTCGATCAGTTGACATTTGACTCCCCGCTCTCTGTATATGAAAGGTATAACGAATTTAATAATCAATTCATACTAAATCAGAATTATCCTAATCCTTTCAGATTTGACACTGAAATCCACTTTCAAATTCCCGGCACAATGAATGTTAAAATTAAAA
>CBFCXR010000045.1:0-14158 GCA_965602045.1 uncultured Bacteroidales bacterium
TAATTATCCTGGCGGATCATGGTCATATATTTCCCGGCTGGGCTCCTGCTTATAGCTTTAGGAGATACCATATACCAATGCTTTGGCTTGGAGGAGTTATAAATAAAGATACAGTTATTAACAAGTATGGTTCTCAGGCAGATATTGCAGAAACTTTGCTTAATCAGCTGCAAATACCTCACAAGGGATTCATATTCAGTAAAGATTTGTTATCCGAATCATCTGAAAGTTTTGCATTTTATGCTTATAAGAATGGCTTTGGATTTTTAACTGACAGCATAAGATATGTTTTTGATAACGATAGCAGGAAGGTTATTATAAAAGAAGGCCGGATAAATGATACTATTCTGAATCAGGGCAAAGCTCTTCAGCAGGTATATTCTATGGACTATTATAACCGATGACAACCTCAAAACATTATTGCAGGTATAATGAAAATTGTTGCATCAGAGAAAAAATGCGCAATGATTGGAGCCAGCAGATCCCTGGAACGAAATAATTAAATATTTTCATCTGCTGTAATCTTTATTAAATATGATGTATTACCTTTTCCATCAGTAAAATCATAAATTATTTTGTGAGGTTTAAGAATTTTGTATCCGGCATTTACTATGTAATATTCATTTTCCGTTAGCTCACTTTTCCTGACCAGTATTTTTTGCCTTTCCCGCTCAAGATAATAAACATAGTTATTTGGGCAATTAGACTTTTTATAAATATAAAGAGGAAAACCATTAGTTAATTTATGAATTTGAAGAGCAGTATCTTTTAATACCTGCGCCCTGCTGTCATGCGTTCGATAAGGAAGAACAGTGAAATTGTAGATAAATCTGAGAATAATCATAGCCAAAATAAATGAGATTAAGCGTAAATGCTTATTTCTTAAAAATATGTATAAAAGTCTGCCCAGGATAAGTAATGAAATAATTGATAAAAGTATCATGCCCCTAAATTGGTTTAGCAACGGTATTATTGGAAGACTAAAACTTATTAATATAAGAAAGGCAATTGTTATACCCATACAATAATCTACAATTAAATCTTTAATCTTATCATTATACCTGAACTTCATATAGAAATATGTAATAACTGAAATAATAAGGGGAAAAAGCATGTAGATATATCTTTGTCGTGTCCCCGGGGAGAACCAATATAACAAAATATTTACCAGGAATAATAACATAAAGGTTTCGATTAATCTATTTTCTTTAATCGTTCTAATGAATTTTTTACGAAAAATATAAACTATAAAAATTGCACATGGCAGAAGGTTTTTTAATGTCTCAAAGGGAAATATTAAAAAATGTTCAATAAATGCCCTGTCCTTAGTTGCCCCGGTAGTTCTTCCACTTGCCTGTGATATCAGTTCGCTTAAATATAATTTAACATTATTGTGCCTGGAATACAAATAAAAATATCCTGCTATAACACCTATAAATATTAAAATACCTAAAAAATGCTGCCAGCAAAATAAACGTTTGAATTCTTTATTATATATAAAAAAAGCTATGATAGAGATACCTGTAAATGCAATAGTTGGCAGTCCTTTGGTTAGAAATCCCAATGCACCCAGAAAGTAGAAACTTAAAAATAAAAATAAAAACTTTTTGTTTTCATAGAATACAAAAAGCACAAGAAAACTGGAAAAAGTAATTAAAGAATAAAATATATCTATTTCCCCCAGGTTGGAATAATAAAAGTATAGATCAATTGATATAAGTAAAAGCAGGGAAGAATAGACTCCAAACTTCAAATTCACAAATTTTTTACCTGCAAGGAAAACCAGTAATCCCATAATTAATAAAGAGACAACTGTGAAAAACCTTACAGCAAATTCAGAATAATTGCCAAATAGCTTAAATGAAAAAATTATCATCCAGTTCCATAGGGGAGGCTTATTATAGTAAAATTCGCCCAATTCTGTTGGTACTACCAGGTTTTTATTAAATATCATCTCAAGGGCGATAATAGCTCTTCGCGGTTCTTCGAGTAATAACGGCTGAGCGCCGAGATTAATAAAAAAGGACACTATAAGGAGTATAAAACATAATATTATTAAAAATAATTCCTGCTTTACAATATTTGCAAGATATTTTATAATAATAAATATTAAGGGAGACTTATTAAAGTTTTGTGTACTCTTTTTCAAAAGCGAATCTTTTGGTGTAAAAATTATAGATAAATATCATTACAGTTACTAAAAGTTTATTATAGTATTTATGATTACTGAAAAAATCAATTTTTGCAAAATAGTGAATTAAAAAAGTACCTGCAATTAATCCAAAGATGGAAAAAGACACTGATAAAATGAAAGTAACATAAACTTTCCTTTTCAACATAAATACAAAACGTTTTTGAAGTATAAAATTTGTTATTATACCTATTGCATATGAAATAAAATGAGCTTTGGATTCAATTATATATTTTATTAAAACCAGATAAATTATATGATCAATAGCTGTAGCAATTGTAGATGTCATCCCGAATTTAATTTTCGGAACAAGAAAATTTCTCAGAAAACGGTTTAAATTCATTGTTATTTAATGGGATTTAAATCTTAGAACAAATATCATGTAAAATTTTGAAGTTCAAAGAATTTTTTATACTCTCCTTTGACTGAAAGAAGTTGTTTGTGGTTTCCATGCTCAACAATGCGGCCGTCACTTAAAACATATATTTCATCAGCATGGATAATAGTTGAAAGTCGATGAGCAATAACAATTGAAGTTCTGTTTTCCATTAATTTAATCAAAGCATCCTGCACAAGTCTTTCAGATTCTGTATCAAGTGCCGATGTTGCCTCATCAAGGATAAGAATCGGAGGATTCTTTAAAACAGCACGGGCAATGCTGATTCTTTGCCGCTGGCCTCCTGATAGTTTGCCACCCATGTCTCCAATATTCGTCTGGTATCCGTATTCAGTGTCAATAATAAATTCATGTGCATTTGCTATTTTAGCTGCCTGTATAACCTCTGCCTCACCAACGGTTTCCAAACCGAATGCAATATTATTATAAAAATTATCATTAAAAAGAATAGCCTCCTGACTTACAATACCCATTAAGTCCCGAAGGTTACTGATTTTTAAACCACGTATATTATTACCATCAATCAATATTTCGCCTTTTGTAACATCATAAAACCGGGGTAAGAGATCCACTAAAGTTGATTTTCCGGAACCTGATTGTCCAACCAGGGCTATTGTTTTTCCTTTTTCAATCTTTAAATCAATGTCGCTTAGCACATTAACTTTTTCATATTTAAAGGAAATATTCTTGTATTCAATTAACTGTGTGAAATTTTTTATTTCCCTCGGATTCTTTATTTCAACAATATTTGAAGTCGCCTTTAAAATTTTATCCACTCGTTCCATTGAGGCAAGGCCTTTTTGAATACTGTAAAATGCTTGTGAGAATGCCTTACTGGGATTGATAATATTATAAAAAACAACAAGATATACCAGGAAATTTTCCGGGGGTAACTTACTCCTATCATTTAAAATCAAATTTCCTCCATACCACATCAATACTACTATTAAAATTGTACCAAGAAACTCACTCACCGGATGTGCAAGAAATCTTCTTCTCATAAGCCTGTTCATAATCCCCTTATAGTCCTCATTTTCATTAGTGAAACGAGAATCCATCTTTTTTTCGGCATTAAATGCTTTTACTATCCGGAGACCGGACAAAGTTTCATCTATTGTTGAAAGAATCTCACCCATTTTATTTTGACCGGCCATGGAACTTTTTTTGAGACTTTTTCCAATTCTTCCAATAATTCCACCTGCAACAGGAAACAGAATAATGACAAAAATCGTTAATTTCCAGCTCATAATTACCATGGTAATTAATGAAACCAGAATTATAATCGGATTTTTAAACAACATTTCAAGTGAGTTCATAATTGAAGCTTCAATCTCTTGAATATCTCCTGTCATTCTTGCAATAATATCTCCTTTTCTTTCTTCAGAAAAAAAGGACAAGGGTAATGAGATTGTCTTCCTGTATATCTGGTTTCTTATATCACGAACGGCACCATTTCTTATATATACCATAAAGAAACTTGCCATATATGCTAATCCTGTCTTTAAGAGTACCATAAAAATCAGGAATAATCCAATATATATTAGTGCCATTGTGGCACTCTGATTTTCGGAAATTCTGGTGATAAGGCTGTATAAATTGTGTTCCAGTGCTTCTGCAACCTCTTTAAATGTTGATACTGAAATATTTATCTCTTTAAAACCATATACTTTTTCTTCAAGGCCAAATAATATTTTCAAAACCGGTATCATGGTGATAAATGAAAATATTCCAAAGAGGGCACCGAAAAAATTGAAAATAATGTTCAGCGATAAATGGACTTTATAAGGAGGAATATATCTTTTAAGTATTTTATAAAAATCTTTCATTGTAAAATATTTTTTATTTTATAGGGTTTTTTCTTCTGTGATTCATAGTATGTTCTCATAAGCAGTTCAGCCAGTATCCCTATAGTTATTAGCTGAACGCCTCCCAAAGTAAGCATTATTCCAAGCATAAGTAATGGCTTACCCCAGATATCCTGACCTAATATTTTCAGAAAGACTAAATAAAAATTTATAATAATTCCAATAAAAAATATTATTATTCCAATAGTGCCAAATAAATGCATAGGTTTTTGCAAATACTTTTTGAAGAATAACATCAGTAATAAATCACTCATTACCCTCAAAGTACGGCTAATACCATATTTTGATTTTCCATGAACACGTGCACGATGATTTACATTCATCTGTGTAATTCTTGCTCCCTGTAAATGGACCAGCACCGGTATAAATCGATGGAGCTCGCCATATAAATCAAGATCTTTAGCAATATCGCTCTTAAATGCTTTTAAAGTGCAGCCATAATCTTTGAATCTGACTCCTGTAGACGTTCTTATTAAAAAATTGGCAAGTATACTTGGAAACCTTCGAAAAATAAATCCATCTTTTCTGTTTGTTCTGATACCGGCAATTAAATCCCAGTCTTCACTATCAATTTTTTTTATCATATCCGGTATATCATTCGGATCGTTTTGTAAATCACCGTCCATAGTTACTATATATTCACCACTTGCATGATCAATACCTGCTGAAAGAGCTGAACTCTGCCCGAAATTAACGGATAAATCTATTCCGGTTAGTGTTTTACTGCTTTTGCTCAGGCCTTTGATTATATTCCATGTGTTATCTGTACTGCCATCGTTTACAAAAATAACTTCATATGTATACTGATAATTATCCAACGACCGTTCAATTTGACGGAAAAGCTCCTCTACGTTCTTTTCCTCATTATATACAGGAATTATAATAGATATTTTAGGGGGCATTATTTTTTGTACAATATTAAATTCAAAAAAACCTGAATTCAGAAATAAAATAAATTAACTACTGCAAATATAGAAATAATTGCATATGACCGGAAAATCTATAATCTAATAAAACAGGTTTTAGCCTAAATTATTATCCTGGTTTAACAAATTAGTAAATTCTTTTATAGCTAAATACAGATAAAAATTTAACAATACGTGAATTGTATGTAAGGGACAGGAATATAAGCTCTTTATAACCTTATATTAATAAATTCCCGTGTAATTACCAGGTGATATCTTTTTGAGCTCTTCTTTCACTTTATTTGCAATTTCTAATTTATCAATAAAATTATGTATATTTTCTTTAGTTATCTTCTCATTAGTTCTGGTCAGTTGCTTCAATACTTCATATGGCTTAGGATATCCTTCCCGTCTTAATATCGTTTGTATAGCTTCAGCAACAACACTCCAGTTATTCTCAAGATCGTCCTTTATTTTATCATTGTTAAGCAATAATTTGCCTAGTCCTTTATTAAGGGATTTAAGTGCAATAACTGTATGACAAACAGGTATCCCAATATTTCTTAATACGGTTGAATCCGTTAAATCTCTTTGTAATCTTGAGACAGGTAATTTTGATGACAGATGTTCAAAAAGTGCATTTGCTATCCCGAGATTGCCTTCTGAATTTTCAAAATCAATAGGATTTACTTTGTGCGGCATGGTTGATGAACTTACTTCACCTGCTTTTATTTGTTGTTTGAAATAATCCATTGAAATATAAGTCCAAATATCACGAACCAGGTCAATTAATATAGTATTAATTCTTTTCAAACAGTCAAATGTCGCTCCAAAATTATCGTAATGTTCAATTTGTGTGGTCGTTTGTGTGCGGGACAAACCTAAAATATCATTTAGAAAGTGATTGCCGAATTTTACCCAGTCAATATCCGGATACGCAACATGATGCGCATTAAAATTTCCTACAGTACCTCCGAATTTTGCTGAAAAGGGTATTGATTTCAACTGGTTTAACTGGGCATTTACACGTTCAACAAACACTTTTAATTCTTTTCCTAAACGGGTAGGAGTGGCCGGCTGACCATGAGTTTTGGATAACATGGCTACTGATTTCCATTCTTCTGAAAACTCATTTAATTTATTAATTATCTTGTTTATTAACGGGTAATAAATTTCAGTAATCGAATCTTTCAATGATAAGGGTACTGCAGTATTATTAATATCCTGAGATGTCAGGCCAAAATGTATAAACTCCTTGTAATCATGGAGACCCAGCTTGTCGTATCTTTCTTTCAGGTAGTATTCTATTGCTTTTATATCATGATTTGTGTTTTTTTCGAAATCTTTGATCTGCAGGGCATCCTGAACGCTAAAATCTTTATATATTTTTCGCAGGTCCTGAAAATTACTTCTGTTAAATTTATTTAAAGCAGGTAGCTGTAATGAACACAGTTCTATGAAATATTCTATTTCAACATAAATCCTGTATTTTATAAGTGCATATTCTGAAAAATATTTATCGAGCTCTTCTACTTTATTTCTGTATCTGCCATCAACTGGCGATATTGCTGTTAATTCGGTTAGATTCATATAATATTAACTTACAAAATATACAAAGTTAGAAAAAATAATAATAGCTGACTTTTGCCTTACTTATTCCTTAAAGAGCCTTGAAAATCCCGGATACGGTGATAAGCTCATTAGCTTAAAAGAGATCAATTCATTTTTAACCAGTGGTAACTCGTTTAAAATATTTTTAGCCTCATTAATATCAGCACACTCTAAAATTAATACTGCATGGTTTTCATTATTAAAATATATTTCACGAATTATATCGTTGTGCTGTAATTCCCAAACCTTTTTGGCTTCATCCTCCAGATATGGCTTGAACTCCAGGGCTGTTAAACCCTCCTTTTCCTTTTCTATTGCTAATATTTTCATTATATCTTAATTATTAAGTTAACCAATATATCAAATGTAACAAAAAATCTGGTTTTGATTCAAGTTTTAATTAGTTCAATAATTAATTGTTTTTATTAATAAAAACAGGATTACTAATTTTCCAGCTTTAATTAAATTAGATTATATTTGATTTACTATATTAAAAAAACTTAAGTTTGAGAATTAGTCTTTTGTCCTGATAAACCTGAAATTATTAAACAAAAATGAGAAATAAATACAAATCTCTGATTAATATTTATTCAATATTTATACTACTATTATTTGTAGCAGCAGATACTGTGGTAGTTGATCAGATAAGTCCTCCCAAAGGCAATTTGTTAGTCTATAAATTTGATATCAAGGATAATATAATGAAACCTGTGTGGAGGGTTACTCAAAAAGCTTTTGACGAAGCAGTCAGCTTAAATGCCGATTATATAATAATTCATTTGAATACTTATGGCGGAGCAGTAAATATTGCTGATTCTATCAGAACTAAAATTATAAATTCCGGAATACCGGTTTTTGTATTTATTGATAATCAGGCCATATCTGCAGGAGCATTGATCTCCATAGCATGTGACAGTATTTATATGCGGCAGGGGGGAAGTATTGGTGCTGCTACTGTTGTTAGCCAGTCAGGTGAAGTTGTTCCTGATAAATACCAGTCGTTTATGCGCTCGACCATGAGAGCAACAGCTGAAACTCACGGTAAAGACACACTGATATCAGGTAATGATACTATAATAAGGTGGCACAGGGATCCGAAAATTGCTGAGGCAATGGTTGATCCGCAGTTAAAAATAAATGGAATTATTGATTCAGGACAGGTATTGACATTAACTGCAGAAGAGGCTGTAAAGGTTGGATATTGCGATGGCATAGTTGAAAAAATTGATGATATTCTTAAACTTAACGGTATAGAGAATTATAAATTAATGACGTACAAACCATCGTTAGTTGAAGCTACTATATTGTTTTTACTAAATCCAATAGTAAGAGCTATATTAATAATACTTATAGTAGCCGGTATTTATATTGAAATGCAAACCCCTGGTATAGGATTTCCATTATTTGTAGCCATCGCTGCTGCTATGGTATTTTTTGCGCCTTCATACCTTCATGGTCTGACTGAGAATTGGGAAATATTAGTATTTATTGCAGGATTAATTTTGATAGCACTGGAGGTTTTTGTTATCCCGGGTTTTGGTATTGCAGGAATTTCCGGAATAATATTGGTTATTGTTGCACTTACTATGAGTCTGGTTGATAATATTATATTTGAATTTGAAGGAGTAGGGGCCTGGGATAAAGTTCTGAAAGCGTTCTTTTTGGTAATTTTCTCATTATTTATATCATTTATATTGTCAATAATATTGAGTAAAAAGCTTTTTTCTTCTAAATCTTTAAAACTAGCTTTAAATACTGTTCAAAATAAAAGTGAAGGATTTGTTGGTATTGATGCTCAGCAGAAAGAGATGATTGGAAAAGAAGGAACAGCATTTACAATATTAAGGCCTTCAGGAAGGATAGAAATTGAGGGAGAAGTCTATGATGCAAAAGCAGAAATCGGATATATTGAAAAAGGAGAGAGAGTAAAAGTTATTAGGGATGAGGCAGGCCAGTTGTATGTAATAAAAATTTAATTTTTTAGTTTTATAAGATAATAATTTCCTAAATCTATTGAATGGGTCCACATACTTTGATAAAGAGAATTTTATATATCATTCTCGTAATATTTATAATTGTTGGCATTAAGGGAATTGATATTTATAGAAAAGCATTCAAACCAAATGTATTCATAAAGAATAAGAAAGAACAATATTTTTATATTCGTACTGGTTCTGAATATGATGATGTATTGGATTTATTATACGGTAATAACTTAATAAAGAATAAGACAACATTCGAATGGGCATCCGACAGAATGAATTATAAGAAGAATATTCATCCGGGCAGGTATAAGTTGAAAAACAGAATGACAAATCACAGGCTAATATTAATGCTTCGTTCAGGCACGCAAGAACCTGTTAGTCTGACTTTTAACAAAATCAGAACTATTGAAAAACTTGCCAGGATAGTCTCTTACAGGATTGAAGCCAGATATGCAGATATTATGAATTTGTTAAACGACAATGAATATATTAAGCAGATAGGTTTTAATGAGCATACAATAAAGGGGCTTTTTATACCAAATACTTACGAATTTTACTGGAATACTTCAGCAGAGACATTTATTGACAGAATGTTAGATGAAAACAAAAAATTTTGGGATTATAAAAGAACGGCTAAGGCAAAACAAATGAATTTTACTATTAATGAGGTGATGACTTTAGCATCAATTGTTAGTGAAGAAACACTTAAAGAAGAAGAAAAACCCAGAATAGCCGGTGTTTATATTAACAGATTAAAAAAAGGTATAAAACTTCAGGCTGATCCAACAGTAAAATATGCAATTGGTGATTTTTCTATTAGAAGGGTTTTATCAAAGCACCTCTCAAAAGACTCACCATATAATACATATCGATATTATGGATTGCCTCCGGGGCCAATAGTAATATCTTCCATATCATCCATAGATGCGGTTTTAAATTATGAAAAACACGATTACCTGTATTTTTGTGCAAGGGATGATTTTTCAGGGTATCATTATTTTGCCAAATCTCTGGCTCAACATAATAAGTATGCACGTTTATATCAGCGAGCACTTAATAAACGAAGAATATTGAATTAAAATGATGGAAAAAATTAAATTTGGCACAGACGGCTGGCGAGGAGTTATAGCAAAGGATTTTACCATTACAAATGTGGTTAAAATTGCTTCCGCCGCAGCATTATGGCTTACCAGAAAATATAAAGAACCTTCAGCGGTAATAGGTTACGATTGCAGGTTTGCAGGTGAAATGTTTATGGAAGCTATAGCTAAAATACTTGCATCCAGAGGAATTAGAGTTTATATACCCGAACATTTCGTGTCCACACCAATGGTTTCATTAGGCGTAATAAAACTTAAAGCTCATTGTGGAATTGTCATTACAGCAAGTAACAATCCGCCCGAATATAATGGATTTAAGCTTAAAGGCGAACATGGCGGTCCTTTGCTTGAAAAGGATGTGAAAGATATTGAAAACCTTATCTCTGAAGATTATGATATAGACCTTGAGTTGTTAAACTGGAACTATCTTCTTGAACATGGAATGATAAATTATGTTGATCTTGAGAATATATACGTTAAAGAAATAAGGGATAACTTTGATATTGATAAAATTACTAATTCAAACATAAATTTTGCATTCGATGCAATGTATGGTAGCGGTCAGAATGTTTTTAAGAAGCTGTTACCGAAAATTAAATTATTTCATTGTGAGTTGAATCCTACTTTTAAGGGTATACCACCTGAGCCCTTACATAAGAATCTTCATGAGTTAGCAGAGCATATATGGAAAAGTAAAAAGATTGATTGTGGAGTTGCCGTTAACGGAGATGCCGATAGAATAGCACTTTATGACAGTGAAGGTAACTATATTGACGGTAATCATATTATACTTTTGTTAATTCATTATTTGGCAGGGTACAATAAAAAGAAAGGAAAAGTCATCATTAACTTCTCTTGTACAAGTAAAATTGAAAAATTATGTAAGAAATATGACCTGGATGTGGAAAGGGTTAAAGTTGGATTTATAGATATCGCAAATGTAATGTTAGAAGAGGACATTCTTATTGAGGGAGGTGAAGACGGCAGCATAACTATAGGTACACATATTCCCGAACGGGATGGTATCTGGATAGGTCTGTTAATCTGGCAATGGATGATTGAAACAGGGAAGTCGTTAAAGCAATTAATAGAAGAAGTCTACAAAATTACAGGAAAATTTGCCATTGAAAAAGCTGATTTGAAAATTAATAAGAATATTAGAAATAAGATTTTGGAGAAATGCCAGATAGGATATTTTACTTCTTTTGGAAAATATAAAGTAATTAATACTGAAAATTTAGATGGGTATAAGTTCTTTTTTAGTGAAAACGAATGGCTGATGATACGGCCATCTGGCATAGAACCTTTATTAAGAACTTATGCGGAGGCTGAAACTCAGGAAGTAGCTCTGGATATTTTGTCTGCAGGATACGATGTTATTATGCAAAACCAGTGATTATAGCGATATAATATCAGCAGACACATATTTAAATAGAAATACTTATACCACATTCACTTCCATTTCAAGATTAATAGCAAAATTATTTTTAACCGCTTTTTTAATTTTATTTGCTACGTTAATAATATCCTTCCCTGTAGCATCTCCATAATTTACAATTACCAGCGGTTGTCTTTTATATGTTCCAACATCTCCTATTC
Source organism: uncultured Bacteroidales bacterium (assembly GCA_965602045.1). Lineage (GTDB taxonomy): Bacteria > Bacteroidota > Bacteroidia > Bacteroidales > UBA10428. Next base: position 11,654 of record CBFCXR010000045.1, read on the forward strand.
TTTTACCTTTCCAGTTAGATTGCTCAATTAGCCATGCTGCTGATAATTTTACCTCATTAACTGCAACTTTATAAAACGGCATTTTTGGATAATACTGTCTTAAGGAGTTTGCCTGCTCCAGACTTACAACAGGATTTAGAAAGAAGCTTCCTGCATTACCTAGCTTTTTAGGATCAGGTAACTTGTTTTCCCTGATGTTTATAACCGCCTTCCTTATATTCTGGATATTTGTTTCCGGAAATTTGTCAAGCTCTTTTTCGATATCTTCGTAACTCGTTTTACAACTATATTTTTTTTCAAACCTGAAAATCACGTTAGTAATGATATATTTATTTTTAAATTGCTGTTTGAAAATACTATTTCTGTAAGAAAAGTCGCATTCTGAATTCGAAAATATTTTCACATCTGCTGTCTCAATATCTACAGCTTCAACGCTTTCAATCACTTCCTTAACTTCAACACCATAAGCTTCAATATTTTGAATAGGACATGCCCCAACACTCCCGTGGATTAAAGAGAGATTTTCAATTCCCCCATAATTGTTTTGTATACAGAAATTTACAAAGTTGTCCCAATTCTCACCAGCTCCAACACGTAATTTAATATAGTCACGTGTGTTTTCTAATTTTTTAATGCCTAATATCTTAGGGTATACTATTAAACCATTAAAATCTTTGCTGAATAATACATTGTTACCTTCACCAATAACAAATATTGGCCTGATATTAGATAAATCCGATTTTATAAAATCAATTACTTGCTGCTCATCCGAGAGCTTAATGTAGTATTTAGCATGGACGTTAAGTCCGAATGAATTTTGATTTCTTAAAGAAAAATTTTTATGAACTATACACATATTCAATATCTGTTGTGACAAAAATAGTTATCAATTTTAATTTTTAAATTCTATTTACGTAAAGAATTTATAATTTAGTAGGAAAAAACTCAAAAATTTGATAAATGTTTATATTTCTGTTACCAATGACATAGTAACAGACCGGCGTGTAAGTAAAATTGCCTTTTCACTTCATAAATCAGGTGCTAATGTTAGCATTATTGGCAGAAAATTAAAAGATAGCCTGCCTTTACCTAAAATGCCATATAAATTAAGAAGATTCAAATTACTATTTAATAAAGGTCCTGTTTTTTATGTTGAATTTAATATCAGGTTATTTTTCTACTTGTCTTTTAAAAAAGTTGATGTGTTGGTCGCTAATGATTTGGATACATTATTAGCGAATTTTTTAGTTTCAAAAATCAGAAAAAAGCAATTAGTGTATGATAGTCATGAGTATTTTACAGAAGTTCCGGAATTAGTCGGCAGAGATTTTGTTAAGAAGATCTGGACAAAGCTGGAAGGAAAAATCCTGCCCGGGATAAAATATTCATATACCGTTTGTGATTCAATTGCCAACAATTATTCTGATATATATGGCATCAGTATGCATGTTATCAGAAATTATTCCTCAAGTAATACTACGTATTCAGGGGAAAAAGTTAATATCAGACAAAAGGATGAGGGGATTATAATTTATCAGGGTGCAGTTAACTTAGGACGAGGTTTGGAACTTGCTATTCAGGCTATGAAGTTCGTTGATAATGCAAAATTGATTATAATCGGAGACGGCGATATAAAAGATAAACTTAAGCAGCTTGTTAGCAAATCAGATTTGGATGATAAAGTTCAATTTATTGAAAGGATGCCTTATGAAGAACTAATGTCATATACAATACAGGCTGATTTGGGCATCTCACTTGAGGAAAATCTGGGGCTCAACTATTATTATGCATTGCCTAATAAGTTGTTTGATTACATTCATGCAGGAATTCCTGTTTTAGTATCTGATTTTCCGGAAATGGCGAAAATTGTTAAAGAGTATGATGTGGGACTAACAACTAAAACATCCGATCCCGAAGAGTTAGCAGACCTGTTTGTAGAAATGATTAGCAATAAAGAAAAAAGAAATATCTGGAAACAAAACACAAAAAGTGCATCGAAAGAACTTTGCTGGGAAAATGAAGAGAAAAAGTTGCTGGCAATTTATTCAGAAGTTATCGGGCAATTGACAAAGAATATTTCCTTAAAGGAATGATCAATGTACGATAAAGTATTATAACAAGAGGTATTGATATTACGAACCAAATTAAAAAGGCTGATAAATATGCTACCCAAAAATTATATAATGTACCCCACAAATCAGTATTTATCAAATGTATTATTTTTTTTATTGAAAAAGGTAATAAAGTATCACTATAAAAAATTTTACCAAGTTTTAAGAACGGAATAATTAAAGCTATTTGAAGTGGATGTACAATATAATGTGCCAGGTGGGTAACAGCAAAATTAAGCCTGAGGATTAATGCAACAGCAGTTATAAGCAAACTTGTTATTCCATACAGGGGTATAATTCCTACAGTAATTCCCAGGGATAATGAAAGTGCAAGCTTTTCAGGTGTGATTCCTTGCCTTAAGATTTCCTTGATCTTTTTAGTAGCTTTGTTTTT